>QHVR01000563.1 GCA_003223595.1 Acidobacteriota bacterium | reverse complement strand
CTGCGTTCTTCAAAGATGACGCCGTATCCGTCTGCTCAGCTGCTTCTTTAAGGGCTAAACGCCTGCCCTCTTCATGAAGGAGATCGGCGTTAATCTCGCCGCCTAACAGGATGGCAAATGCCGTCCAGTAAAGCCAGACCATCAGGGCGATGGCTGCGGCGAGGGTTCCGTAAGTCTTGTTGAGGTTGGTGAAATGCTGAAAATAGATGCCTAAGGCCCACGAAAGAAGTAGCCAGCCGGCGACCGCCAGGGCTGCGCCTGGGAGGGTCCTGCGGAACCGCTGTCGGACGTTGGGAGCGAAAAAGTAAATGAGTTCGATAGCGAGGACCGCGAATGCAATCGCGATGGACCATCGCAGATAGGGCCATACCGCAACGAATATGGACCCTAAGCCCACCTTCGCCGCCAACCAGCCTCCGAAATCCGGGCCTACCAGCATGAGGGCCAGGGCAATCACGAGCAGGACGCCAATCAGGAATGTGAGTCCGATGGCGAGGGGACGCGTCTTCCAAAAGGGCCGGCTCTCGGGCACGTCATAGGCGACGTTTAAGGCTTCCATCATGCTGGAAAAGCCGCCGGAAGCCGCCCAGATCGTGCCGACAATGCCGAAGGACATGAATTTGCCCCGGTGTGGAGTAATCACCTGGCGGAGCACGGCTTTGACCAAACCCATGCTCTCATGGGGCATAAAACGAGATGCAAAACCCAAGGCTTGGTCAAAAAGATTGGGCACAGGCAGGTACGCCACGGCTGCGGCAAAGACAATCAGCAGCGGAAACAGCGACATCACGAAGTAATACGACAGGCCCGCTGCCATCTGCATCGTGTGCTTCCGCTGGACGCCTTCGTAAGTACGTGCCAGCGCACCTTTGACTTGAGTCCACCGCATGCCATCGTTTGGATGCAGATGGCATGAGAAGGGAGACCGTCAAGCG
>QHVR01000345.1 GCA_003223595.1 Acidobacteriota bacterium | reverse complement strand
GACCCATATACGACACTCCCGAAAGACGAAGCCATGGCAACCACGACGCGAAACTTCATCAAATCTGGCTCAGAGCAGGCCGTGATCTTCCGGCCAGCGGCACGCTCTTTGCAAGCTCTGTAGACCTTTTACTGCCCGGCCTGGGAGGGGTCCATCAAGTGATTTCTGTACTGGGGGCGGGCGTAAGTCTCTACAGAACAGGCCGCCGCGCATTGTGTCGGCAGCCGTGCCCGGTATCTTTAGCATCGAAAGGTTTCTGAGAGGGGCTCTTCATGAGCCGTCCCCATGGCGTGCCGCCAAGTCCATTCCGCTGGTCAATTGCATGAGACTGCTTAGCGCCAGGCTCATCATCGCGTTGATCGGTGGAGTGATCCTGGTATCCCTGTGCTCCTCCGAGTATGAAGTTCTCTGGAGCAAGCGAAATCTGAGGCACGACCTGCAACGGCGTGCCGAGGTGCTGGGCGAAAGCCTGGCCGGCAATGTTGAGCGCGACCTTGAGCGCAATGCCACCCAGACGCTGCGAAGAACGGTGCAGCGCTTCGCCAATCGGGAGAACCTCATCGGTCTGGCGGTCTACGACCCACAGGGAAATGTCGTGGCAATGACGAATGATCTGGGGCCGAGGCTGCAGAGTGCTCCAGCCGTCGTGCAGCAGAGCCTGCATGAAGGGCGCGAAATCGAGGCCTTCCAGAAGCTCGGCGATCAGCACGTTCACATCTGCGCGGTGCCGCTCCGTTCTCCCGATAGGTTTTTGGGCACCCTGGCCGTGGTTCACGATGCAGAGTACATCCGGTCCCAGGGGCTGCGTATCTGGCGCGAAACGTTCCTGAGCGGCCTTGCGTATGTGGTCCTGATCGCGCTCATTACGTTGCTGATTGTGCGCTGGAGCATTGAAGGTCCGATTGCGCGAACGGCGCACTGGATGTGGGCTCTGCGTACGGGGCGCATGCCGTCGTCGAGAATCGGGGTTCCCGATGTGGAGTTATTCCGGCCCCTCGCGAAGGAAGTCGCAACGTTTGCGGAAAGCCTGAACACGGCACGGAACGCCGCGCAACGGGAAGCACGCCTTCGCGTGGAAGGCCAGTCGCAATGGACGCGGGAGAGGCTTGCAGCCGATGTCCGAGCACGCCTGGGCGTTGGCCGGCTGTTTGTGGTATCCAACCGCGAGCCCTACATGCACGTGCGGCACGGACGCTCAGTGGAAGTCGTTGTGCCTCCTAGCGGGTTGGTGACTGCGTTGGAGCCAGTGCTCTGCGCGTGCGATGGCACCTGGGTCGCACACGGGAGCGGAGCAGCCGATCGAGAGATAGCAGATCGCAATGGCCGTCTGCCGGTCCCCCCGGACGATCCGCGTTACGTTCTGCGGCGCGTTTGGCTCACGAAGGAAGAGGAAGAAGGCTACTACTACGGATTCTCAAACGAAGGCCTGTGGCCGCTCTGCCACATCGCGCATACACGGCCGATCTTCCGGGATCGAGACTGGAAGCAATATCAGGAGGTCAACCAGAAATTCGCCGAGGCCGTGCTGGAAGAAATGCGGGGCATTCAAAACCCTATCGTCCTGGTACAGGACTACCATTTTGCGCTGTTGCCGAGACTGATCAAACAGAGAAGACCCGACGCTCACGTGGCGATCTTCTGGCACATTCCCTGGCCAAATCCTGAAACGTTTGGCATCTGCCCCTGGCAACGCGAGTTACTGGACGGCTTGCTGGGCGCGGATCTGGTCGCATTTCACCTGCAGTCGCATTGCAATAACTTTCTCGAAACTGCCGATCGCATAGTGGAATCGAGAATCGACTGGGAGCACTTCTCCGTGCAGCGGCTTGCGCACCGCACCACGACACGGCCGTTCCCGATCAGCGTCGATATTACGTCCGAGAGCGATGCAGAACAGTCCCCGGCGGAAACCCGGGCTGCATTATTGAAGAGTCTGGATGTGGACGCCCTATTCCTGGCCGTGGGCGTGGACCGCATCGACTACACCAAGGGCATTCTCGAACGCTTCCTGGCCGTGGAGCGTTTTCTTGAAAAGTATCCGCGGTACCAGGGACAGTTCACGCTCATTCAAATTGGCGCGCCCAGCCGAAGCCACCTGAAGCGCTACCACGACCTTGATGCGGAGGTCGAAGCGGAAGCGGGAAGAATCAACTGGCGCTTTCAGCGGGGAAAGTGGAAACCCATCGTATTGCTCAACCGGCAGCACAGCCATAAAGAGATTCGCCTCTACTACAAGGCCGCAGATTTATGCATGGTGACTTCCCTGCACGACGGCATGAATCTGGTCGCCAAGGAATTCGTGGCCGCCCGCGGGGACGAAAGTGGAGTGTTGATCCTTAGCATCTTCACCGGTGCTGCGCACGAATTGCGCGACGCCTTGCAAGTGAACCCCTACGATATCGATCAAATGGCCGAGGCCATTCGCGCGGGGCTGGAGATGGATCCCGAGCAGAAGCAGATGCGCATGCGAAACATGCGTCACACCATCGAGGAGTACAACGTGTACTGGTGGGCTGCGAGTTTAATTACGGCCGTGAGCGAGATCGACGTACAACATCGCGAAAGCGTGCCTAAGTTGTTGCCGCGAAGTTCCGCCGCTTAGACATCCCCATCCATTCAAAGCTCAGAGAAGAGGGTCGCGAAGACTTCCCGCCGGCTCCGGAGTCTTGAAGAAACGAACCAGCGCAATATCCCAGGCCAGCAAAGCGGTTCCAACTGCTGCCAGGATCTCAAACATGCCGATCTGATGAACAATCAGGCTCAGCAAAGCGAATAGCAGTAAAAAAGCGCCAACAGGTCGAACCATGCTCAACCTCCTTAGCGAACTAGATGGGGTGAAACCTTCCATAACGCGGCGAGCGCGCGGGCTGCATCGGTGAGAGCGCGTTTTTCCACTTGCTGCTCTGTTTGCTGCCCAGCGATGGGCTGTGTGCGAGCGGCTATGCGGCGGCTACGGTTTCCGCGCCGTGTGACTACCGAGAGCGCACTCTCGAACATTTGTTGCGGATTGCTGATGGAAGCGGCTTGCAAGGGCTTGGTAGCCATCGTCTTCTTCTCTCCTCGTGATAAGCCTATTTAAGCCTGTCGTTATGCGAGGGAACATACAGTGGGGTAGGGATCACGCAGAGAAGTAATACCTGTTCACAATGCGGAGTTTTTTTAGGGATGGATTGCGGAAGTTCATGTAGAACAGCTGGATCTCGGCTGCCAAAGCCTGCCCAAGCGCCCGGCAGCCGAGGTTCACGCACTAGCCGGTGCGCCTTGTGTCGCCTGAGTCCCGCTCGTCCTCGTTCACGTTTTGCGAAGGCTTGGCGCTGGACTGAGAGCGGTCCGCCGCGTCTTTCGCAGCATCCTTGCCCTTGCCCCAAGTGTTCTGCACCTTGCCTTCGGCCTGTTTTGCCGCGCCCTTTACTTGCTGTTCAGGGTCATCGGACCACTCACCTGCCTGGCGTTGCACGCGACCGGCGATATCTTTCACTTTGCCTTCCACTTGATCCTTGTTCATCGTGTCTCCTCCTCTCGAATTAAGAGCAATTGCGACGCGGGTGGACCGTGGTGGCATGCGGAGGTCTGCGCATCACTTCCCGCAGGGATGAGATGTCTGCGCGAGGGGAATGTTTGGCCTGCTTTGCGTGGATCTGAAGTGAATCCCGCGCCTATACAGGACTTCTACCCTGAATAATGCGGACGAGTACGGCTATCACCGCAAGCACAAGCAGAATGTGGATGAATCCGCCCAAGGTGTACGAACTGACCATTCCAAGCAGCCATAAGATCAGGAGTACGACCGCAATCGTCCAGAGCATAGTTGTTTTTTTCTCCGCTTTGGATGGCTTGGCCTCGCAGGCTGGCGTGGGCGCATTCCGGGGTCAGCGTAAGCAGAACGTGCGCGCCCGTCTATCCAGCGTAGGCTGTAGACACAAACAATTTTGCGCGCGGGATTACTCAGAACACCTGCACGATGCCATTGCGGACGGCGTATCGCGTCAAGTCGGCCACCGAGTGCAGGCCCAATTTGCGCATGAGATTGGTACGGTGAGTTTCCGCCGTCTTGACGCTCAGATTGAGGGCGACGGCCACCTCTTTGCTGGTCTTTCCCTCCGCCAGCAACTGAATGACTTCGCGCTCACGAGAGGTCAAGACCTCTGTGGAATCGTCCCTCTTGAAGCTGTGACCGGTCTTTTCGCGATCGAGAAAACCATCCAGAACCATCTGACTGACACGAGTGGTGAAAAATGTACGCTGGCTTTGCAGGGCTTCCACGGCGGCCACCAGATCACGGCCCGCGTCGGACTTGAGCAGATAACCTCGAGCACCAGCGCGCAGTACTTCACGGACCACATTGTCTGAGTCGTGCATCGTCAGGATCAGGATGGCTACGTCGGGGTCGGTAGCGAGAATCTGGCGAGCAGCCTCCAGGCCGTTGAGGTTCGGCATTCCTATATCGAGCAAAACCAGGTCAGGTCTAGTCGCAGCCGCAAGCTCGACAGACTCCCGGCCATCCTTGGCCTCAGCACAGACCTCCCAGCCAGGGTGGCTTTCGAGCACAGCCCGAATTCCGCGCCTGGCGACCTCGTGATCGTCAGCAATGAGAATACGAAGCATTACTTCCTCCGAGTGCTCAAAAAGGAAATGGCCCATTTGTCCCACGGTTTCAACGGTTTTTGCCGATGCAAAAACCATGCCAAACTCCTACCCGCCTTCGTATAAACGACTTCGCAGGAGATGTTCCCCGCGGCTCGTGTAAGTTTTTCCGACACAGCGGAGGGCGCGCTGAACAAGGCGCAAGAGCGGTCGCCCCCGCCTACATGAAATCCCGAAGGTGCTCAGGAAATTGCTTAGCCGACGGCGAACGTGCGTTTCTTTTCAGTAGGCGCTTTTGCCGCTATCGGCATCAAACCGCTTTCACGGAGGACCCATGGCTCTGGGCAGCACCTCTTATCTCCGCTTTGCCAGCAGACTGTTGGTGATCGCAGCCGTAGCTGTTGTTTTGCGCTTGCCACTGCGGGCGCAGGACAATCCAATGGATCTCCCCCCGCGCACCGCGCCACCGCCGCCTTCGGTGCAGCAAAAAGAACCGGAGGTAGAGCCCGGCAACGGTCAGTCGGCGAGTCCCTCCATCACTCCCGAATCTCCCACCGGGGAGGACAACAGCCGGTTTGTTTTTAAGAAGCAAGTGCAGGAAGTCTTCTTGCACGCGACCGTAGTGGATGACATGGGTCGCCCGGTCACGACTCTGACTCGCAACGACTTCCAGATTTTTCAAAATGGGCAGCCGGAAACCATCACCTCGTTCGAACGGGAAGACGTGCCGGTTGCAATCGGGATCGTCATCGACAACTCCGGTTCTATGCGGGACAAGCGCACCCGAGTCAACGAAGCCGTGATGAACCTGATCAAGGCCAGCAATCCGGAGGATGAAGTGTTCGTGGTGAATTTCGGCCAGACACCCTATCTAGACCAGGACTTCACCTCCGATCCACATTTGCTGGAGGCGGCTCTACATCAAACTTCGACCCGCGGCAGTACGGCTCTCTACGACGCGGTAGTCGCATCCAGCGTGCATCTGCGAAACAATCCGCGGCTCAACAAGAAAGTCCTCATCGTGATCACCGACGGACAAGACAATATGAGCAGGGAAACGCTGCAGGACGCGATGCGAAAATTGCAGTCCAATAAAGGCGCAACCGTCTACGCCATCGGATTAACGGACGAAGGGATGACCCGCTCAGGACGACAAGCGTTGCAAGATCTCGCGACCAGTACCGGAGGCGTGGCATTCTTCCCGCAGAATGCGGATGAAGTGAACGAGATCAGTCGATCCGTGGCTCGCGATATTCGGACTCAGTACACCATCGCCTACAATCCAGGCCCGAACATTGGAAAGGGATATCAGACAATTCGAGCGGAGGCCCGCCTCCCGGGACACACGCATCTGACTGTGCGCACGCGCAGCGGGTACTACCCCGGAGAGACGATGCGCTAGCTGCGGGGATATTGAACTAGCTATCTACGCCGCCGTAGGTCCCGCGGGCGTCTTCGGCGGCGGCAATTCAATCTGGATCAAGTTGTTCTTGATAGCGTAGACCACCAGGTCGCGGATGGAGTGGAAGCTCAATTTCCGCATGATGTTGCTGCGGTGTGTTTCGACCGTCTTGGTACTGAGATTCAGCAGCGACGCGACTTCCTTGGAACTGTTTCCTTCCGCGAGCAGTTGGGTGATCTCGCGCTCGCGGGCAGTCAATGTAGGCAGCTTGGGAGTTTCATTGCGTGCCACCGTCTGACCTTTCTCCAGGAAACCCGCAAGGACCAGATCGTTGACCCGGGGCGTGAAAAACATGCGCTTGTTCTGCAGAGCCTCGACTGCCGAGACGAGGTCGCGCGCTGCGTCCGACTTCAGCACGAAGCCGCGGGCACCAGCGTCGAGCGCTTCCCGGATCACCTGATCCGAGTCGGTAATCGTCAGGACGATGATCTTGAAGTGCGGATCATGCTGAAGCAGTTGGCGAGTAGTATCCAAGCCGTTCAGGTTAGGCATCCCGACGTCAACGATGATAACGTCCGGATTCAGCTGCAAGGCCTTGTCAATCGCTTCCCGTCCGTCGCTTGCCTCGCCGCAGACCTCCCAACCCTCATGCTTTTCAAGAAGTGCGCGCAAGCCTCGGCGCACAATTTCGTGGTCGTCTGCTAACAGAATCCTTAGTCTCATGATCGCCCTCTCCAGAGCAAATGCTCTAACAACTTAGGTCAACTCCGGGACGGTGCGGCCGTGCAAGGCCGTAAACACCCGGTGCTGGCTTACAGCTTCGACAGCGGCGAGCAGATCCCGCGCGGCATTCGATTTCACTACGTACCCGCGCGCGCCCGCATCCAAAGCCTCCCGCATCATCTGCGGAGAGTCGTGCTGAGTTACGAACAATATTTCCAGTCCCGGCGCCTGCCGCCGCAACAGACGGCATGCCTCCAGGCCGTTCATTCGAGGCATGGTCACATCGAGTACCATGACATCGGGATGCAGATCTTTAGCTTTCTCGATTGCTTCCGCGCCATCCGACGCCTCACCGATGACTTGCCACTCTGAATGGCCCTCTAAAAGGGTTTTCAGCCCCTGCCTCACAATGGGGTGATCGTCCACCAAAAGTATGCGAATTGTCATTCTGTTTCAGTTCCTTCGGGGGAAACCGACCAGACGATTCGCCACATATTATCCTGAACGGATGTGACAGCCTGACCAATAACCGGGATTTCCTGCACACCAAGCAGCCGAGTTGTTCGCGCACTCAGGCCAAAGAGAGGCTATCCTGTTGAATTCACAGGTCCAATACAGGGAATCCTGTATTTCCCGGAGAGCATCGTTGCAGTGCGAGGATCAATCCCGTTTTCAAGCAGATGGCGCGGTTGAGTTCATGGGAAAATAGGTTTTATCATGCAAAAGCAGGTCCACCGCTTCAACCACTGAACCTATATCCTGCTTGGCGCACGCACCGCGCACTCCTGCCTCCCGGGCCGCTTCCGACAGCTGAGTGGACAAATGCAGCGTCACCATGAGAATGGGGAGCTTAGGGAACATTTCCGCGATCTGGCGGGCAACGTCCACCCCGTTCAAATCGGGCATTTGATAGTCGAGCACGACCAGGTCCGGAGTAGCCTCCAGCACTTGATGCAAAGCTTCTGCGCCGGTCCTAGCCTCACCACAAACTTTCCAGGATTCCTGCTGCTCCAGAATGGCCCGCAAATAGCGTCGTACGGCGGGATTGTCATCGACGATCAAGATGCGGGTCACAGGTATGCTCCTAATGTCGATCTCGCTTGCAGACGCTTTGATCGCGCCCGGAGCTGAGGCGAGCAGGGTTGGCGCGCTCCGAGCCAGGTTCATCAACAAACGCCTGATTGGACGTTAAGTGACGTGCAGGAACGCAGCAATCCAGCGAACCGGGTAGTGCCTTTCGTGTGATCCCCTACATTGAGGTGTAGGGGGCTGTTACCAGATGCCTTTATCGCTGCCGGTAAGCTTTTGCTCCAGAGCCGCGGCCGTCGCCAAACCTGGCAGCAGACTAAGCCGAAGACTGTTGCGGAGGTCACCATTCATCAGCAGAGTCTTGAGTTCGCCCGCATACAGATGGATGGACTGGGGCAGGATCGGAACGCGCAGGAATTGACGACGGAAACGTACCTTGGCAGCGCCGAACTTGGCCGATCCGGTGACCAGGGACGGCAGCGGAAGGCCATATCCCCGGTAGGCTTCCATGTACTCGGAGATGATATTCAGATACGTCGCTATGCCATCCCAAAGGCCAGCTGAAGCGCCCAGGGAGTGCAGGTATTCGAAGTCGACAAGATGCTGGTCCAGAAGCGCCGCATTGTCCACGATATCGCAGAGACGGATGTAGAAGTGCCGGTACATGCGTTGCAGGGTGCTGATGACGATGCGATCTTCGGGCGCAGGCACGTTGAAAGCGAAGTGTCCTAGGGTTACCGTTCGCGTGCGCGCGGATACGGAACGGGTGACGGCAATCTGTTCTCCCGTCTGGCCGAGTCGTCCGACATGAATTTCCACGAGCTCGGGGAGGCCGGGCACCACAAAATTCCATTTATTTGCAAGGCGATCGCCCCAGCTGCGGTTATCCACCTTCGCATGGAAAGTCGAGGTCATTACCTGCACTACACGCTCGGGTTCCGCATCGCTGTAGAGATCGAGATCACTGCCCAAATCGGGCCAATGATCCAAAGATTTGATCACGGTGACAGGGCATCCGCTCTGCTGCAAGGCATTGCAAATTTCACTCAAAAATCCCAACGCATGCTGAATTCGTGACCGCTCTTCGTCCACTGCGACATGGACCCATTCCGCGGCCTGTCGGTTTCCTTCCACGTCGAGGATGGGGCCGAGCGAATCGAAGGCACGGATGAGAACGTGATTGGAAGCTGCCAGTGCCCTGAGTTCTTCGAGATCCTCCTGCCGGAGAACAGCGGTGAGCTCTGCGAGCCGGGCCGAAGGAGTCGGAGTCGTCCTGATGGCGACGCCCCGCGGCGTGCTCGAACCGAGCTCGTTGCTGCAAACGAGTTCGGAAAGTAACTGGATGCTCTTGCTCGACTCCTGCACAGGCTCCATCCGTGGGGCTCCCTGTTGGTGATTGTGGAATGCTGAAACGGCGTTCTTTGGATGTCACGGTAAGGCTTGAGGTTGCAGGCCAGACTTCAGTCGCCGCCTGCTGCGGACGGAGTATTCTGACCGCACTTGGCGAAGTTGAGGCGCTCAATGGCGGTGCCTTCCTCATAGTCGTTCCAGGTTTCGATCATGACGAAGGGCAGGGGATGAGCCGCATCGAAGTAGCGGTTGTACAGGTGCAGCGTATCTTCGAAGGTCTGCCCGCAGCGCGCCTGCATGTGCCGGTTGAGCCCCCATTTCGCACCTGAATCGTCAAAGCCCGGCCAGGCGGCGCCCACTGCAATCTTGTCTGGATGCTTGTTGCGCATGTTTTTGTAGAACTCATCCAGGTACTGCTCGCCCCAATTGCTTCCATCGGGCGTCCAGCCTTTGGTTCCTGGCTGTACCCAGGCATAAAGGCCCGCGAAATCGGCGAGATATTTTTGCTGAGGCTCGTCTTTGTAGAAAAAATATGGGGACGACTCCCATGATTGGCAGTGTTGAACAATGCGGTCCCAGTCGATGTGGCCATGCTTGGGGA
>QHVR01000562.1 GCA_003223595.1 Acidobacteriota bacterium | reverse complement strand
CCGGTTGAAGTAAGACGACATTCGGAGCCTGCGCCGACGCCCCGTGCAGAAACCGTTCTGACCGAGGTCGTCGTAGCGTAGCCAAGCGCACAGAATTTGGACGCCACCACAATCGCAAATTTGGCGTGCCCCAAGTACAGCCAGAGCCAATCACGGACTTGCCAATCGTTTTACTGATCAGGGAGGAGTATCCGATTATGGAGCCTCGGACACTGAATGAAATATTTTTCCGCATTGTGGACCGCAGGCAAGAGCAGTTGATGC
>QHVR01000561.1 GCA_003223595.1 Acidobacteriota bacterium | reverse complement strand
GAAGCAGCTGATGAACAAGGGTCCAAGCGGACGAGACCCCGAATTGGAGCGAGTGGCAAGAAGCATCACGCCGAATGACCTCGCGTCCATCATTTACACCTCGGGGACCACAGGCAGATCGAAAGGCGTTCAACTGACTCACGGGAATTTGACCTCGAACGTGAGCCATTCACTCACAGGCTTCGACGTTGGGCCCGGCCACATCAGCCTGTCGTTCCTGCCGCTGTCCCATGTGACGGCTCGACACGTTGATATTGCCCTGCTTTACAACGGAGTGACGCTGGCCTATTGTCCGTTCTTCGAAGACTTGTCCCAGGCGCTTCGGGAGGTGCGGCCGACGATTTTCGTTGGCGTTCCGCGCGTGTACGAAAAGATCTACCTTCAGGTGGAAAGGAGCGTCCAGGGCAAAGCCAAGCAGGCGATCTATCGCTGGGCTCACACGGTTGGCAACGCGCACCGGCCAACGATCCTCACGGGAAATATTCCAAAGTCTCTGAAATGGAAGCTGGCGCACCAGATTGTGTATTCCAAAGTACGTGCGCACCTGGGCGGGCGCGTCCAGATGTTCATTTCCGGAGGCGCGCCGCTGGGCAAGGAACTTGCCGAGTGGTATGCGAATCTCGGGATTCGAATCCATGAAGGTTATGGGCTCACGGAGACTTCCCCGGTGATTGCAGTTAACAATCCACAGGCTCACAAATTGGGCACGGTGGGTCGGCCGTTGCGGAACATAGAGGTTCGCATCGCGGACGATTCGGAGATCCTGGTACGGGGACCTTCCGTCTTTCGCTCCTACTGGAACCGGGTGGAGGAAACCAGGGACGCGTTTGTGGACGGATGGTTCAAGACGGGCGATATCGGCATGCTGGATGACGACGGATTCTTGAGCGTGACGGACCGTAAAAAGGATTTACTGAAAACCTCAGGCGGAAAGTTTATCGCTCCGCAGCCGGTTGAGAACTCGCTCAAGCTGCATGCTTTCATCGGCGCCGCGGTCGTGGTGGGCGATCGAAGGAAATTTGCCGCGGTGCTCATTTCGCCTCACTTTCCGCTGCTGGAAGAATGGGCCCAGGCCAATAAGATTGCATTCTCCACACGGGAGGCATTGGTCAAGCATCCCAAGGTGAAAGCACTGTACGAGGACATTGTGGCAGAAGTAAATCGTGGGCTGGCGCGATTCGAAACGTTGAAGAAAGTGCTGCTCGTGCCGGATGAATTCACTGCCACTGACGGCTCACTTACGCCAACGTTGAAGCTTCGGCGCAAGGTCATTGAGGAGCGCTATCGGAAGCAGATTGACATGTTGTACGAGGAGGCCAGCGACTACGAACGATCGGCGGCCTGCTGATCGCTCTGACTTGATGTTTGCATGCCGTGACGAAAGCTTGGAAACGCATCCACTTTCTAAAGAAATGAAGTCGGACGATTCCCTACCCGTGTCTTACTTCTCCAGCTTGAAAATGCGCTCCATAGGCAGCCACTTCTCTCCTGGCTTGGCTTGCGGAAGAGCCTGCTGAAAGCTCCACATCAGCTTCTCCCAATTCTGCACGATAGGATTGAATTCATCGGCGTTTGCCTTGGCTTCGAATGAGAAGCTCTCATTGACCTGCATGATCATAAACATGCGCGTCCCGAGAAGATAAATCTCCATCTCCTCAATGCCGGAATCTTTGATGCTCCGAGTAACCTCCGGCCAAATCTCATCGTGATGGCGCTTGTATTCAGCG
>QHVR01000560.1 GCA_003223595.1 Acidobacteriota bacterium | reverse complement strand
CTCGGGATGGCAGTTGGTGCAGAGCGGCGAGCTTTCGATGTTCTTGTTCGGCACTCCCGCTGCCAGAAGTTGCTGGCGATTCGCTTCCACCAGGTCTAGCAGAATCTTGTTGGGCAATTCGCTGTGACCGGGGGCGCGGGCGGTGAGAAACAGGAGCGGATATTTTTCCCGGACGGGATCAGACTCCTTCACTTCGTGAAACAGCTTGTCCGCATAGGCAAATTGCGAGTGAAATCTTGTGCGGACTTCTTCTCCCACCTGATAGCAGCAGCCCTGAACGCCAGGGCCGATGGCCGCCTTGATGTCGCGGGGACGTGTGCCGAAGCAGCGAAACATCTGGCCAACGCCTTTCTCCACGATGCGCTTGAGCGTGCCGCGCCAGCCCGCATGGAAGACTCCGATGGCACGACTTTTTACATCCACCACGATTATGGGAAGGCAATCCGCGGTCTGAATGGCGATCAGCAGGCCGGGAGTACGGGTGATGAGCCCATCTCCGATGAATGGTTCTTGGGGCAGTGCATGAATGCAGTGGATCAGGTCGGAATGAATCTGACGCAGGGTAACGATGGGCCAGAGCGGTTGTTTGCGGGCACGCGAGGTTCGCGGCGACGTCGCGCCCACAGCACTCAGAAAGGCAGCGCGATTGCGCTCGACGGCCGCGCGCGCATCCTCTTTCGTGAATCCCAGGTTGAGGTCACCCTTGCGGTAGACACTGGAATAGCCTCCGACACGCGTGGAGAATCCATGGACCAGCCAGGAGTGCTGGCTCAAGTGGCGCGCGCGAACAATGGTGAGTTTAGTTTTTTCCGGGGCCCGGGTTGGCACGTATCCATCATAACGGACGGGTGAACTCCCATGTCTCGCAATGCGGCGAGACATCGGCCAGCCCAGAAAGACTCAACATCTAGGCTCGGTTTGCCGGCTCGCAAGGGCTCCGCTATAGTTTAAGGATGTTTGAGAACTTTACCGCGACCGATCGCTGGACCAAGAAACAGGTCCACTGCACTTATCAATCGCAGATCATTGCCATTTCCACCCGGCATGCTGATGCGGTTGATTACAAATTTCTGGTCGGGGGTCATAAAGTGTGGGTCGTGCTTCCATGCGTGGCATGGGTGGAATACAGGAAGCGAACCGGAAAAATCATTACGGATTCGCTCGCGGTCGAAATCGCGGGGCACTATCTGAAGACGGCACTGGAATCGGGGGAGGGGCTCGGGCGCGATATGTACACGCTTACGGTGGAAGAAACCTTGCAGCACCTCGATGCCGCGGTGAAGGAAATGGAAGCACAGCCGGCTTAGCCAGCAGCCCGCACTCCCGCGCTGCCTTGATTTTGGTCATTCATCCCTACAGGATTTCCTGTACTACTCTGGGGAGAATTGTCGGCTACACTACGCGTTCTCGCAATGTCCTCTCCAACAACAGACCCGGTTGAAGAATATGCAACTTTGCGCCGCGACCTCGAACAGCAGGTCTGGCTCCTGAAGACTGCCACCAGTCGCGATGACCGAATACATCTGTTGCGAGGACTCCGATTGATGTTGAAAAGGGCGGATCAGCTTATTTCGGCAGAAGAATAAGCACCGAAAGGTTCTTGTGGACCAGACGCTCACTCGAATTCGACTGATCACCGAAGAACTTTACCTTGTGCGGGATGAGCTGAATAAACGTGCGGCAATCCAGCCCGCTGAACTCTCCTCCGCGCTGTTCGCGAGCGATGCTTCTAACGAACTGGTCGCTTTCAAAGCGGCGGTGGATGAACTTCGCCAATTCTTGTGGCATTACCTCAACGAGTTTCTCGGGAAGCCAGAGAACGCGATTGGAGACCGATTGCGTGAATATCAAATGCGGCGTGCCGCCCAGCTGCTAAGGGCCTTATCGGCGGCGCATCCTTACCAGATCAAGCCGCATCCGCTGGAAGCGGCCGCTCAGGACGCAATCAGGTTGGCAGAATCGGCCCGCGCGTCAGAAAAATGATCGGCGCGATATCGGGCTAGATCACCACGGCTTCTTTGTACTCGCCGAAGACGCGGCGCATTGCGTCTGAAATTTCTCCCACGGTCGCGCAAGCTTCGACGGCGGTCACAATGCTGGGCATCAGATTGGCGCCGCTGCGGGCCGCTTGTTCTACCGATTGCAGCGCCGCCTTACATGGGCCAGGGTCTCGTTTCGCCCGCAGAGCGCGCACACGCTCGATTTGTTTCGGCTCCAGGGCGGGATCGATGTGTTGAATCGGAATCGGTTTCTCCTCTTCGATCTCGAAACGGTTCACGCCCACAACGATTGCATCCTGCTGATCGACCTGCTGCTGGTATTCATAGGCGGCGTTTTGGATTTCCTGCTGCACGTAGCCGCGCTCGATGGCTTTCAACATTCCGCCGAGAACTTCGATTTTTCCCAGATATTCTGCGGCGCGCTTTTCAATTTCGCTGGTCAGGGATTCGATGTAGTAGGATCCCGCGAGCGGATCGATGGTCTGCGGCGCGCCGGATTCGTAGGCGATGATCTGCTGCGTGCGCAGGGCGATGCGGGCCGCCTGCTCCGTGGGCAAAGCCAGGGCTTCATCAAAAGAGTTGGTGTGCAGCGATTGCGTGCCGCCCAGCACAGCGGCCAATGCCTGGATCGCCGTACGCACGATGTTGTTTTCCGGTTGCTGGGCGGTTAGCGTCGATCCCGCGGTCTGGGTGTGAAAGCGCAACATCCAGGAGCGCGGATTTCTGGCCTTGAAATGCTCGCGCATAATCCGCGCCCACATGCGGCGGGCGGCGCGGAACTTCGCCACTTCCTCGAGAAAATTGCTGTGAGCATTGAAGAAGAAAGAGAGCCGCGGCGCGAATTTATCCACATCGAGTCCGGCTTTGATGGCGGCCTCGACGTAAGCCATGCCATTGCCCAGCGTGAAGGCGACTTCCTGAACGGCGCTCGATCCGGCCTCGCGCATGTGATAGCCAGAGATCGAAATCGTGTTCCAGTCCGGGACGTTCTCATTTGCCCAGGCGAACATGTCGGTGATGATGCGCATGGCTTGGTGGGGCGGATAGATGTAGGTGCCGCGTGCGATGTATTCCTTCAGGACATCGTTCTGCACCGTACCCGAAAGCTTTCGGATATCGGCGCCTTTGCGCCTCGCGACCGCGACATACAGGGCCAGCAAAATCGATGCGGTCGCATTGATCGTCATCGAGGTGGAGATCTTGGTTAAGTCGATGCCGTCGAACAGGCGCTCCATGTCTTCGATGGAAGCAATGGCGACTCCCACCTTGCCCACTTCTCCTCCGGCCAGTGGATGGTCGGAATCGAGACCGATCTGCGTGGGTAGATCAAAGGCAACGGAAAGTCCCGTGGTTCCATTCGCGAGGAGATATTTGTAGCGCTTGTTGGATTCTTCGGCGTCGCCCATGCCGGCGTACTGGCGCATGGTCCAGAGGCGCCCGCGGTACATGGTGGCCTGCACGCCGCGGGTGAAGGGATATTCGCCGGGGTAGCCGATCTCGCTTTCGTAGTCGAGACCTTTGAGATCGGCTGGGGTGTAGAGGGGCTTTACGGGAATGTGGGAGGAAGTTTCGACCTCCCTCTGGGGCGCGGGAGCGGTCTTCACATCTTGGGCCATGGAATCACCTGACGGCAGTCATGCCAGCCTGAGGCGGAAAGGCAGCTTAGGAGCGCTGCTTCTTTTTTCGAACTCTCCAGAACGAACTCACTCCGAACCAGGCAAAGGTCACGGCAAAAGCAACGGTGACGGCGACGCGGCCAGCCCCGACCTGTCCGGCGTGATACTTGC
>QHVR01000559.1 GCA_003223595.1 Acidobacteriota bacterium | reverse complement strand
GCGCAACTCTGCCGGGCTCGCCCGGCCCGACAGCCGAGGGCGGCTGTCGCTTCATAAGCCTCTGCCCCTGCAGCGCAAGGCTGACGTTGCACAAACCTTCTTGCTGATGGGGCATCTAACAAAGGAGAAAGGCACCATGCAGAGTTCTGCACCTGACCTCGAACAACTGAAATCCCGCATGAAAGCTACATGGATGGCCGGCGACTTCGGTCGAATCGCCAACTTCACTTCGCAAGAGGGAGAGAATTTTGTGGGGCGGCTCGGCATCAGGGCTGGATCAAAAGTGCTGGACGTGGCGTGCGGCACGGGGAATACGGCGATTCCAGCTGCTCGCGCAGGAGCGGACGTGGTCGGCGTCGACATTGCGACGAATTTGCTGGAACAAGCCAGACAGCGCGCGGCGTCCGAGAACCTGAATGCGCGATTTCAGGAGG
>QHVR01000558.1 GCA_003223595.1 Acidobacteriota bacterium | reverse complement strand
GCCATCCGCAAAATTCGTATCGCCCTGGATGATGATTATGTCCAGCCACGTTTCGTTCGGACCGTAGTCGGCAAAGGCTACTGCTTCGTTGCCGAGATCGCAAGTGATGACGATTCGGAACAAGTCATGTTTTCCGCCGAGGAACTCGGACGCGCGGTCATGGCCGCGGCTGGTCTGGATCCCAACAATCCAGGCGGCCCCCAAGAGAGCTAGCGCGACGCGCGAAAAGTGAGGCGAAACCGGCATCGAAGTCGCACTCAACCGTCGCAACAAAAAACAAAGGGTTCGGATGATTCCGAACCCTTTCCCTTTTCGGTAGCCCACATTACTTCACGGACGCGAGCACAATCTGATCCTGCGGGGCGGTATTCTGGGCGCGCAGTTCTCGTTCCAGTTTGCTCTCGGGCAGCATGTAGACGGTTCCGTCAGCAATCTTTAGTTGTG
>QHVR01000557.1 GCA_003223595.1 Acidobacteriota bacterium | reverse complement strand
GTTGCCCGCGGGAACGATTTTGTCCCATGCGACGAAATCAAAAGGCACATTGGCGGCGATCTTCTGGCTGCTTCCCAGCTGTGCGGCGGCAGCGATTGGCAGCGCCAGGACCATCAGTGCGATTGCTCTTGCGTATTTCATATCGACCTCACGTTTCTGGGGGAACTGCATGCATCATGCCTCTGAACGTGAAAAACGTCCATGGAGACAGTCTGAAACGATATGAATCGATCTGAAGATCGGCGCCGTGCTTGACAGGGCATCCCCTGCATACCAGAATTGCTCCTGCCAAGGTTCGGTATGCCCGGTAAGAAAGTGCGCTTCGCCGAATTCGAGCTAGACATTGATAGGTTTCAGCTCTACCGCCAAGGAGAGCCTGTGCGCCTTGAGGGCCTTCCCTTACAGTTGCTGATCTTTTTGGCGGAGCATTCCTGTCAAGTCGTGACGCGCGACGAAATCGCCGAAGCGCTGTGGGGCAAGAATGTCTTCGTCGATGTCGAAACCGGAATTAACACGGCGATTCGCAAGGTACGCGCGGCACTGGACGACGATTCCGCGCAGCCCCGGTATTTACAGACAGTGGTGGGCCGGGGATACCGATTTGTGGCCGAGATTGTCTCAGCGACATCGGAATCCGGGGAGTTTTCTGTTACCGCCGAAGAATTCGGCCAGGCCGTCATAGCCGCTGCGGGCTTGGACCCGAAGAAGCCAAAAGCGCCTCGTAAAGCTTAGGATCTATTCACCAGACGACGGCAGAATCCTTTCCCGTCTGCCTGAATCCAAATTTCACATGAAAGCCATACAAGTAAAACAACCGGGCGGTCCCGAGGTGCTGGAATTGGTCGATGTGCCCGTTCCCGAACCAAAGGCCAATGAGGCGGTCGTGAAACTAGCCGCTTCCGGCGTAAATTTCATCGATGTCTATCAACGCGAGGGCCGTTACAAAGTGCCGCTGCCGTTCGTTCTCGGACAGGAAGGCGCGGGCGTCGTGACCACGGTGGGTTCTAACGTGACATCTCTGAAAGCAGGCGACCGGGTTGCATGGACCGGATTGCTGGGCGGATATGCCGAATATGCCGCGGTTCCGGCCGACCGCTTAGTGGCCATCCCCGCGGGAGTCACCGATCAGCAGGCTGCTGCAGCCATGCTGCAGGGCATGACCGCTCATTACCTGTGTCATGACACGTATCCACTGAAGCGCGGCGAGACCGCTCTCGTGCATGCCGCTGCCGGAGGTGTCGGATTACTGCTCGTGCAGATGGCTCACAACATCGGTGCGCGCGTCCTGGCAACTGTCTCGACTGAAGAAAAAGCAAAATTGGCCCGTGAGGCCGGCGCAGACGAAATCATCCTTTACACGAAATCTGATTTCGAGGCCGAAACCAGGCGTTTGACGAACGGCCAGGGAGTGCATGTCGTCTACGACTCGGTTGGAAAAACCACCTTCGAGAAGGGGCTGAATGTCCTGCGCCCGCGCGGGATGATGGTGCTCTTCGGCGGATCGAGCGGCGCGGTTCCCCCTTTTGATCTCATCGCCCTCTCGCAAAAAGGATCGCTGTACGTGACTCGTCCCACGCTCGTGAATTACATCGCGAGTCGCGAAGAATTGATGTCTCGTTCCGGCGCGGTGTTTGCAATGATCTCCTCGGGAAAACTGAAGTTAAGAATCGCACATACCTACCCGCTGGCCGAAGCGCAGCGCGCGCACCGCGATCTTGAAGGACGGAAAACTACGGGGAAGCTGCTGCTCCTGCCCTAGCGCAGCGCCCACGCACTCTTGAACTGCAGCCACGCTGTACACTAGCCAGTCGCGGCGAGTGCGGCTTTCTCCACCACCTCCGCGAACAACGGCGCTCCCACTATGAAAGCCATTCGTGTCTTCCGCACCGGCGGTCCAGAAGTTCTGGAGTTGGTTGACATCCCGGTTCCACAGCCCAAGCCTGCGGAAGCCTTGGTCAAAATCAGCTTTGCCGGCGTCAACTCGATCGATGCTCAGTTTCGCGACGGCCGGCTGCGGACCGCATTGCCCTTTATCCCCGGCCACGAAGGCGCCGGCATCGTGACTGCGCTCGGCCCGCAAGCCCGCGTGGTCAAGGTCGGTGATCGCGTGGCCTGGAGCGGCACCCTAGGCTCCTACGCGGAATATCTCGCTGTCCCTGAAGAGCATCTTGTTCCCGTGCCGTCGAGCATGAGCGATGAGCAATCCGCTGCGGCTATGGTGCACGGCCTTACCGCCCATTACCTGGTGAACGACGCGCACAGGCTGAAGCCCGGCGAAATCGCGCTGGTGCATGCGGCTGCTGGAGGAGTCGGCCTGCTGTTGGTGCAGATGGCCAGATCCATGGGAGCGCGCGTCATAGGCACGGCGTCGAGCGACGAGAAAGCTGACCTCGCACGCGAGGCGGGAGCCGACGAAGTGATCGTCTTCACGAAAAAAGATTTCGAACCTGAAGTGAAACGCCTGACCGGTGGCAAGGGCGTGGACGTCGTTTACGACGGCGTGGGTAAGGACACCTTCGAGAAGAATCTGAACGTAATGCGCCTGCGCGG
>QHVR01000629.1 GCA_003223595.1 Acidobacteriota bacterium | reverse complement strand
TTCACTTTCTCGATTGAGCTGACGCCTTGGGCGCGAGCTGCGGCGCGTATGTCTTCGGGACGGATCATCATCCGGTCCACGACTTCGGGCTGCCATTCCCCATTTTTGATAACGACTAGGGGAGCGCCGTCGAGGAAAGCTCCGAGCTTTGGGCTGCGAACCTTTCCCCAGGAGAGCGCGCGATGCAAAAGGCCGACGGTGATTACGGCGCAGGTGCAGTTGGTCACGGACCGATCGGAATCGACCGTCGAAAGGATGATGATGCCGCCAATAAGGAAGATCAGCACGAACTCGAACGGGGTCAATTGCGAGCCGGCGCGCCGCTTCAAAACACGCACGACGACCAACAGAACGAAATACCCGACAATGGCGCGGATGATGGTGTCCATGGCAATCAGGGAAGTACGAGTACGCTAGTTTCGATCGGCTGCCTGCCTGGCACTTGAATACGAATCTTGTGCCGTCCGGGAAACATTGGCTGCAGCGCGATCTCTGCGATGGTGGGAGTTGATCCGGAATCAAAAGTGTAGGTGATGCCGCCATCCGTCAGAGCTGAGGTGGCGGGTTGAGGCGAAATACGCCGCGCGCCCAGACCGCGGATGACCTCATTGTTCACGAACACCTGAATGCGCCCGTTGTGTGAGGCGGCGGGGCCGAAATGCAGCGTCATGACAGATGGACTGCCCGAGCGCTCCACCCGCTCATAGTCAAGGGTCAGCGCCTGATCAGGAGTGGATCGCTTTGCCTTGGCCAGCCACCCGCGACCAAAAAGACCAAGCACGTCGCAAAGTAGTACCAGAATGAAGAAGGACCAGATAATGCGCTCGAATTTCCACCATTTGTGCTGGAAATTCAGGTCTTCGCCGACTGCGACTTCATCGGCGACTTTGGGAACAGAATCTACCACCGGCAATCGGAACGGTTGCGCCATAGCTGCTACTTCTCTTCTTTGGGAACGATGGTGATCTCTCCATAACTTTCAAGCACGGCGGTCTTGATGCCGGAGAGATCTTTAATGCCTTGTTGCCGCGCCGTGTGCATGACGTCATCGTCCTGGATGCGCATGCGGACGAGAGTTTCGTGACGCCAACTGTTCTTCTCCATCAACACTAGAGGGACTCCATCGAGAATTCGCGCCATGCGTTCGGACTTAAAACGCAAGAACGAAAGAAGATAGTGGCAAAGCGCGACGGTAATGATTTGGGTAATGGCATTGGTGAGCGAAACTTCCTCGCCGACCATCCCAGTCAACGAGAGTCCGCCCAGGTAAAAAATCAGCACAAACTCAAAGGGGGTAAGTTGCTTCCCGGGACGGCGCCCCACAATGCGGACGATGAGCACCAGGAATAGATAGCCGAAGGCGGCGCGGGCAATGATAAAAAAGGCCACGATTGCACAACTCTGAGGGCCCGGAAACCCCTGCTGCTGCAAGGATTCGAGGCATTCGTCATCTATTGCCAAAACTAAAATGATGGAGCGACGAGCGGAATACAGAGAATTAGGGGATCGTTCTCGGGATGTAGCGTAGGAATTACACAACCGGAGCGGGGATTGTGCCCAAAATGGTCGTGCCGCCTCGGAACCCGGCGTGCAGAGAATTCCGAAGCGGCACTCTTGTCTTTCTACATCACTTGCTACTTGCTTTGGCCTTGCTACATCACTTGCGTTTGTCTTGCTACATCACTTGCATTGGTCTTGCTTATATCACTTGCTTGAAGACAGTAAAAACCAGCGGAGCAGAAACACAAATACAGGAAATCCGTTAATCACATTTGGGAGATAACGTAAACGTTACGAAGTCGCTCTGGGGCGGGGTTCTATGCAGCTTGACCCGGGGTCAGGCTCACTGGCGGATCTTGGGTGCGGGTCCATGTGTAGCGCATGCGGTGGATCACCGTGATCGTGCTTAGAACCGCTATAACCCAAAGGACGGGAGCCATGCGGTTGAAGAGTGCTCCCAGGATCACCAGCACCAGGCGCTCTGGGCGCTCCATGAATCCTACGCGGCAGGAGCCGATCAGGCTTTCGGCACGAGCGCGGGTATAGCTGACCATGATGGCGCTGATCATCACGAAGGCGGTAAGCACGACATAGAAGAAGCGCTCGCCGCGGGCGTAGAAAACCAGCAGGCCGAGGAACTGGCTGGCATCGGAGTATCGATCGACGACGGAGTCGAAGAAAGCTCCGAAGCGGGTCACGCGATCGGTGGCGCGGGCCACTTGTCCATCTACGAGGTCGAAAAATCCGGAGAAGATGATCACAAGGCCGGCGTAGATGAACATGCGCTTCTGGTTGGAAGCGTTCGCCGAACCGAACAGGATCGCGGCCCAGGTGTTCACTACTAGTCCCATGAAAGTGAGGACATTGGGGTTGATGCGGGAGAGCGCCAGCCAGCGGACGATCGTGTCGAGCAGGACTCCGCAGGCTCTTCCGAACGCGGAGGTCCAGGAATGGCTCATTGAGAACGCCTTGCGAAAGGCGATTTCACCACAGAGGTCACGGAGGTACGCAGAGGATGCATT
>QHVR01000628.1 GCA_003223595.1 Acidobacteriota bacterium | reverse complement strand
ATACGGTATGGACGCTCGAATCAACACGCAGCACAATTTCAGTGGGCCTGAGAAGACCTGCTAGAATCCGCTCGCGTAGGTGGCTTGGTTGCCGCCTCTGGTTAAGCGTACCGCAAGAATCTGCCGCTACTCTTGTGTAAGGAGCACCTGTGCTCAGATCTCTTCTTTCCCGCTGGCCCTTAATCGAACAGATACGAACCGGAGCGGATGGCACTGGCCCCGAAGCAATGTCGCCGCGCACTCGTGAGTTGCGTCCAAAGAACCACGACGCGGAGGTCGCGCGTTCGATCTGTCCCTATTGCGGCGTCGGATGCGGGCAGCTTGTCTATCATAGGCAGGGCAAGCTCATTTCCATTGAAGGAGATCCCGAGTCCCCCATTTCCCGCGGACATCTTTGCCCCAAGGGCGCGGACACGTACGAACTTCATACGCACCCCGGACGCCTGAAAAAAGTAAAGTACCGTGCGCCCTACTCCCGTAAATGGGAGGAGATCGAACTCGAAACCGCGATGGATATGGTGGCGGACCGGCTTTGGGAGACACGCGACCGCACCTTCCAGGAGAAGCGCGAAGGCGAGTCTCTGATGCAGACCACCGCCATCGCTCACCTTGGCGGCGCGACTCTCGACAACGAAGAAAACTACCTGATTAAGAAACTGTTCACCGCCGGGCTGGGCATGGTTTGCGTCAGCAATCAGGCTCGGATATGACATAGCTCTACCGTGCCCGGTCTGGGCACATCCTTCGGGCGCGGCGGCGCGACCACTGCACAACAGGACCTCAGCAACGCGGACGCCATTCTCATCATGGGCTCTTCCATGGCCGAGAATCACCCCGTTGGTTTCCAGTGGGTAATCGAAGCTCGCGAGAAGGGAGCGAAAATTATCCACGTCGATCCTCGCTTCACTCGCACCTCTGCGATGGCTGACATATGGGTGCCGCTGCGTGCCGGAAGCGACATCATCTTCTTAGGCGCTCTCGTGGAGTACGTGCTCGAGAACAATCGAGAGTTCCGCGATTATGTGGTGAGCTACACCAACGCGTCCACGATCCTTCGCGAAGACTTCCGCGATACAGAGGACCTCGACGGCTTCTTCTCCGGTTGGGACGCACAGAAAGAGAAGTACGACCCAGAAAGCTGGTTATATCAGGGCGCTCCCAAGAACGACAGCAGCAAGGCTCCGGGACATTCCGAGATAGGTGGAGGACACGGCAAAGATCGTGGCGGCGAAGCCCAAGACGCGGGGAAGTACGAATCAGATCCGACATTGCAACACCCGCGCTGCGTTTTCCAGGTCTTGAAGCGCCACTTCGAGCGCTATACGCCCGAGATGGTGGAGCGCTACTGTGGCGTGCCCCAGGATGTGTTCTTCAAAGCTGCCGAAGTGTTCACTTCTGCGTCCGGCCCGGATAAAACCGCTGCAATCTGTTACGCGGTCGGCTGGACTCAGCATTCCAAGGGCGTACAGATCATCCGCACGGCAGCCATCCTGCAGCTGCTTCTAGGGAACATCGGCCGCCCGGGCGGAGGAATCTTGGCCCTGCGAGGCCATGCCTCCATTCAGGGCTCGACTGATATCCCGACTCTCTATGACATTCTTCCGGGCTATCTGCCCATGCCGTTCTTCGAGGCGGACTCGCACAAGCTGGACGATTATTTGAACAAGCACAGCGCGCGTACCGGGCTGTGGTCCAGCTTCGAGAAGTACTTCATCAGCCTGATGAAGGCCTATTACGGTGATCGCGCCACCAGGGACAATGACTGGGGATTCAACTGGCTGCCTCGCGTCAGCGGTGATCACTCTCACTTCGGCTACTGGCTCGATATGGCCGACGGCAAGCTCGACGGACTCTTCGTGATGGGCCAGAATCCCGCGGTCGGCGCTTCCAACGGACGTCTGGAACGCAAGGCTCTGTCCAAA
The DNA here is from genome assembly GCA_003223595.1 of Acidobacteriota bacterium. Lineage (GTDB taxonomy): Bacteria > Acidobacteriota > Terriglobia > Terriglobales > Acidobacteriaceae > Sulfotelmatobacter. Next base: position 1,244 of record QHVR01000628.1, on the reverse strand, counting down.
CTGAAATGGCTCGTGGTCCGCGATATGGTGGAAACCGAGACGGCTTCCTTTTGGTACGCCTCACCCGAGGTCGAGCGCGGCGAGCTTTCACCCGAAACCATTGGAACTGAAATTTTTCTGTTTCCCGCGGCAGGCACCGCGGAAAAAGAAGGAACCTTCACCAACACGCAGCGCCTGTTGCAGTACCGTGAGAAAGCTGTCGACCCCCCGGGTGATGCGCGAAGCGAGACGTGGTTCATGTACCACCTGGGCACTAGGCTTAAGCGCAAGGCGCAAAACGATCCGCGCCCGCGGAATGACGGCTTGCGAGCCCTCACCTGGAATTACTCGACCCACGGCAAGCACGCCGAACCCAGCGCCGAAGAAGTCCTGAAAGAAATCAATGGATACCACGTCGCCAATCGCCAGCAACTGACGCACATCAAAGACCTAAAGAACGACGGATCTACCGCCTGCGGAGCCTGGATCTATTGCGGCGTATTTCCGAAAGAGGGTTATAACCGTGCGCTGGAGAGGAAGCCGAAAGATTTACTGGGCCACGGCTGGGGATTCGCCTGGCCCAACGACTGCCGCATCATCTACAACCGTGCGTCCGCCCGCCCCGACGGCCAGCCATGGAGTGAACGGAAGAAGCTCGTCTGGTGGGATCCGGGCAAAAAGGAGTGGACGGGTCTGGACAATGCGGATTACGAGAAGACGACCTCACCAGACACGCCAGAGAATGTGCACGAAGGGCACGGAACCGAAGCCCTGGGCGGAGCACGGCCATTCACATTGCATCCCGACGGCCTGGGATGGCTATATGTGCCGAGCGGTCTCAAAGATGGTCCGCTCCCGACGCATTACGAGCCACTCGAGTCGCTGGTGGAAAATCCACTTTATGCTCAGCAAACGAATCCTGCGGCGGATCGCAAGAAACGTCCCGACAATCCTTACGCTGCTCCGCACGATGCGCGCTTCCCCTTCGTTCTGACCACCTATCGGCTTACTGAGCACCACACGGCGGGAGGCATGAGCCGACATCTTTCTCACCTCAGCGAACTTCAGCCGGAGTTGTTCACCGAGGTTTCTCCGGAACTCGCAGCCGAGATCGGCTTGGAACACGGCGACTGGGCCACCATCATGACTCCGCGTTCGGTCATCGAAGCACGAGTCATGGTGACCACCCGCATGCGGCCGCTCCGCATTGACGGCCGAACCGTCCATCAAGTCGGACTGCCTTACCACTGGGGTTATGGCGGGCA
>QHVR01000627.1 GCA_003223595.1 Acidobacteriota bacterium | reverse complement strand
ATCGAAGAAACTGCGCAACATCAAGCCCGATCCCACCAGCAACACGAACGAGAGTGCGACTTCGATCATCACCACCGCGCTGCGCAGCGCGTTGCCCCCCAGCAGTCCGGGATTCCGCCCACTGCCGCGCAGCAGAAGCGCTACTCCCGGCTTGGACGCCCGCCACGCCGGCAACATGCCAAAAATCGCGGTTGCCGCCAGGCAGATCAACGCCGTAAATCCCACCACCACAAAATCAATGCGGATCGTCTCCAGCCTGGGCAGATTTTCCGGCGCAAGAACGCGCAGCAGGCGAATCCCCATCCACGCCAGCAACAAACCAATCACTGCACCGGCCGTCGCCAAGACCAATGCCTCGCTCAACAACGGACTCACCAGCCTCCACCGGCTCCCCCCCAGAGCCGCGCGCACCGCAAGTTCCCGCTCACGCAGCGAAGCTCGCACGAGCAGAAGATTCGCCACGTTGGCGCATGCGATCAACAGCAGGAAGATCGCCGAACCCATCAGCGCCAGGATCGCAGGGCGCACATTCGCGACCAAGTGCTTTCCGAGCGGTTCCAGATCGATGTAGTACCCCGCTGTTCCCGAGATCACGTAGTTCTTGCGATTCTCTGCCGCGACCTTATCGGCGGCCTGCTGTGCTTGCTCCACGCTCACGCCGGGACGCAACCGGCCGATGGGACGGATACCGAATTGATTGCGGTTCGCCGCATCGTAGTCCAGCCGATTGGCAACCCAGATGTCCGGTGTGGCCTCTTCATTCGCTTCGGGAGGAAAATACAGATGAAAGTTCGGCGCCAGCACTCCCACTACGATGGGCGCCGGTTGTCCTCCGCCGGCAACCATGGGATGCCCGAGGATCGACGTGTTCCCCCCGAAGCGCCGCTGGAAATATTCGTGACTGAGGATTGCGATGAAAGGAAGTTGGGGCGCCGGCGCGCCTCCCGGTGCGGGGGCCGCCTGCGGCAGTCCGTCTCCATCCTGAAAATCACGGCCCACCGCAATTCTTGCCCCCATGAGGCGGAAGAAATTGGTGGTGACGATGGCCTGCCGTATCTGTTCCGGACGGCCATCCTCGGCGGGAACTGCGCCGCGAAAGGTGAAGACGCCGGCAAAATCCTCGAACGCTTGCTTCGTGCCTTCGCGCAAATCGATGTAATCGGCATTGGAGAACTGCAGGTCCTTCACATGCCGCTGCCGTAGCTCCATCCCGGCAAGCACTAGGCGGTCCGGATTCTTGTAAGGCAACGGCTGCAGCAGCACCGCGTGCGTAACGCTGAAAATCGCCGCGCTTGCGCCGAGTCCGAGCGCAATCGTGATAACGGCAATTGCCGTAAACTGCGGACTTCTCGAAAGCACCCGCACCGCAATTCCCAGATCTCGTAGTGCCACAGCGCACCTCCAAATTCACCCAAATCCACACGGTATAAGTTCGTGCGGGTAATTATGCCCGAGATTGTCTCTGAAGAACCCGCGAAATCTGCCTCCCGAAAATCACGAGAAAGATTTGTGGAAAGGCACGACTTCAGTCGCGCCGCCATCCAGCCAGAATGGATACGGCTTCAGCCGCTGCGGTTCGCTTAACGTAGAGGTTGCGGCGCACGCTCCGTACGTTCGAACGAAAGATCTCGGTAGGCTTTTCCACAAGGAACATCGATCGCTTGTGACATCTGCCCTTGCGCCGCACAAGAAATCTGCTCATTCTTGCGAAGGCAAAGACGGCACTCACAACATTCGCGCCAAAACGGGTAACGTCGCTGAAATCAAGATTTTGCCCGTAAACGATTGTGCGCCATGGATTTTCAGTAGATTTTCCGCTAACCCGATGATTTCACAAGACCCAAGGGGGAGGGGGGTACCCCGGCGCAACGAAAAAGAATTCCGTTCCCGCTACATCAGCCCACGCACTTTCCGTAGGTTTGAAAAAATATTTACTCCCAATTTCCACAGCCTCCTTCGAGCGGCAAAAAGCTCCTTGACGTGCCGCTGTTGAATTCTGTAACATCGCAGGAACAAGTTCGCTCTTCGGAGCGGACCTGAATTTCATGCAGAGTGGCTGAGGGACGAGCCCTGAGACGCCACGGCAACCGATCCGAGATCATATATCCCGGATGTCTGGTGCCAACTCTCTCCTGGAAACGGGGAACATGGGATTCGGCTGCGAGCTGTACCAGCATCCGATAGCCTCTTTTCCTTTTCCTGGAAAAAGAGGCCATTGTTTTTTACGGCCGCTTTTTTCGGCTCGTCGTCAGCTATTCGCTAGTCCGAAGAAAGCGAGTAGCACATGTCGAACTACGAATTACGGTGCCGCGAATGCGGACGGAGTTGGGGAAACCAGCCCCGCTCCATCTGCGACGATTGCTTCTCCCCCCTGGAAGTCGCCTACGACTACGACGCGCTGAAAGCGTCGGTGAGCCGCGAGCGCATTTCTCAGCGGCCGCCAAACATGTGGCGCTACTCCGAACTGTTGCCCCTCCCCCAAGGCTTTACCCCGCGATTGCCGGTAGGTTTCACGCCGCTGTTTGCGGCTCCGCGACTGGCGGAACGCTTGAGCGGAACTGCTGCCGGCAAAAACCTGTACATCAAGAATGATGCGGTTTGTCTACCCACGTTGAGTTTCAAGGATCGTGTCGTTGCAGTAGCCCTCTCCCAAGCCCGCGCTTTTGGCTTCGACACAGTCTCATGTTCCTCGACCGGCAATCTCGCGAATGCCGTTGCAGCCCACGCAGCGCGTGAAGGCCTGAAAGCAGCCTGCCAAGATTCTCGGCACCAACGTCTTCGGCGCAAAGGTCGTCCGCATCGCCGGAAACTACGACCAGGTCAACCGCCTCTGCTCGCAGATCGCCGACGAGCATCGCTGGGGATTCGTGAATGTCAACCTGCGTCCGTATTACGCGGAAGGATCGAAGACCGTCGGCTTCGAAATCGCCGAGCAACTCGGATGGCGCTTGCCCGATAATATCGTTTGCCCCATGGCTGGTGGATCGCTGATCACCAAGATCAAAAAGGCATTCGATGAACTGATCAAGCTGGGCCTGGTCGAGCCCAAGGAAGTAAAGTTCTTCGGCGCGCAAGCCACCGGGTGCTCTCCG
>QHVR01000344.1 GCA_003223595.1 Acidobacteriota bacterium | reverse complement strand
TCATTCCCGTTCATTCGGTGAGCAACCAGCGTTTGGGGGTGCAAGGCGTCCGCCATGTCGATGGTCTCCCACCAGTCCGGTTGTATTGACCGGTAGACGACGTAGCGCGCCTGCGGCAGCGCGCCAACGCGATCGAGGATGTATGAGAGCGGCACACCTGTCCATTCGCCGATGTACGTCCATCCTTCTTCGCAGCCGATCATGGTGACATGCGTACTGGTAGGGAAGCTGCGAATCTCGGCCAGCGAGAGCGTGGATGGCCGCGCCACCATGCCGTCCACAGTCAAGCGCCAATCGACGAAACTGGCTGCCTGGAGCCGCTTGAATTCATCGCCCAAGGGATCGACGGGGTTGGCGAATGGATTGGTCGAAATCTGGTTGCTGGGAAATTCACGCGCCATGGAATGGCGGGTCAACACTCGTTGTGCTGCGTAAGTCAGTGTCTCTCCCGGGCCGTAAAGTACTCCCGCATCGGGTGGGATGAGGCCATGATGCTGCGCGATCTTGGCAGCTATGGCGATACCGGATGCGCCGGCCGCGACTGCCAGCCCAGTAGTGACAAACTTGCGTCGAGAGACATTGTTCATACGTTCACCTCCGCCGGTGGGATAGCGCGGCCGCTGATCATGGCGCGCATCCGGTTTCGAAATCCCGCAACGAACACCATCAGCACGTGAATGAAGAGGAATAGCACCAGCAATATGGTTACCAGGAAGTGCAAGCTGCGCGCCGTCTGTTGGCCGCCCAGCAGCCGGACGCTCAGCGGGAATGCCGAGGTGAAGCCCATCGACATTGCCAATCCAGTCCAGATCATGAGCGGGAACAGCACGAAAATTACCAGCAGATAGGACAGACGCTGTAGGACGTTGTACGACCAAACTTCTTCGTTTCCGGGCCGCTCAAAGCGCAGATGTCGAAGCAGCGAATTCCCCAATTCTTTGATGGAAAGATCAGAAGCCGCGGGAAAGAGGTTGCGCCGGAAATGCCCTGAGAACACGCCGAATAACCCGTACAGCAAAGCCGTCCCAACCGCCAGCCATGCGGCCTCGAAATGGAGATAGCGGCTCCAGCCATTCTGATCGGGCAGAACGAATCCGTAGCCGGTGGGAACTGCGCTCCGGGAAGACGGCACGTGAAGATTCAGCCACGGGCGCATGTTCACATTACCGGTTTCGCCCCAGTAAAAGCGCGGATGCGAAAGCAATATTTCTCCTCCGCTGAGCAGCAGAGCGAGAAAGGCAAGCGTGGTAAGCCAATGGGTCACGCGCACGAGCGCGGAGTGGCGCTGTGTGCTGGGCACAGCAGAAACAGGCCTGGCCGAAGAAGAGAGTTGATGGGCAGCGCGATCAGCGATCGGCAGAGTTGCATTCATAGGAGCCCCATTCCCAGGTGGCCTGGATTCTACAACTACCCCAGCCACTGGAATACAAAATTCTGCTGCTGCTGGGCTCTTTGCGTATGCGGCTTGTGTAGCGCCCGAGGCCTCGCCCGGAGTCGCCTATCTAGGGCGCAGTGCGAAGGTTGATGCAGGAATGACTGGAATGCAGGGGTTCCAGAAGCCTCCTCACGCACGCTGCGCGAGCGGGGCGGACGGAGGCGTCCGCCCCTACACGAGCTAGGAGTTGGAGCGCATGTCGCTCGATGTGCCCCCGGCTGCCGGGACATAGCACTTCGAGGTGTAATCCATGACCATGCGGTCGGCGTTGAAACGCCAGCCGAGGGTGCGGATGGTGCGTTTCATGCGCTTGATCCAGCCACGAGGCAGGCCATCGCGATCGCGATGGTAGTACAACGGGATCACTTCATCCTGGAGGGCCCGGAGCAGATCTTCTCCGTCGCGGGTATCGTGAACGCCCATGTCGGAGTGCGTTCGCCCGGTGCCGATGGCGAAGCCATTGACTCCATCGAAAGCTTCCGCCCACCAGCCGTCCAGGACGGAAAGATTCAAGCCGCCGTTCAAGACGACTTTCTGTCCGCTGGTGCCTGAGGCTTCCAGGGGGCGGCGTGGATTGTTGAGCCAGACATCGACTCCCTGCACGAAATGGCGGCCGACGTTGATGTCGTAGTCCTCAACGAAGACGAACTTGTCGCGGAACGTGGGATCGCGCATCAACTCGGCGATCTGCTGCAGAACGCGCTTGCCAGGCTCATCGAGGGGATGGGCCTTGCCGGCAAATACGAACTGAACCGGACGATTGGGATCGTTGACCATGGAGGCGAGCCGCTCCATGTCGCTAAGAATCAGATTCGCGCGCTTGTAGGTTGCAAACCGGCGAGCGAAACCGATGGTCAGGGCGTCGGGGCTGAGCACGCGCTCGAAGCGTTGCAGTACTTCGCGTGGCTCGCCGCGGCGCTTGGCCTGATCCACCGCTCTCTTTCGGACAAACTCGATCAGTTGGGATTTTAGGTTGAGGTGCGTCTCCCAAAGCTCACCGTCATCCACATCTTCAATCCCTAACCATGTCTTGGCCTCACTGCTGTGGCCGAGCCAGTCGGTGCCGAGATGGCGATCGTAGAGCCGGAACATCTGCGGAGCGAGCCAGGTAGGGACGTGCACGCCGTTAGTGATGTGCCCGATGGGAACTTCGTCCTCGGGCTTGCCTTTGTAGAGGCCCGTCCACATGTTGCGGGAGACCTCGCCATGAAGAGCGGAAACGGCGTTGGCGCGCCGCGAAAGGCGGAGGGCGAGCACCGTCATGCAGAAGGACTCGTCGGAGTTGTTCGGCTTCTCGCGACCCAGTCCCAGCAGGCTCTGCTCGCTTAGGCCGAGAGCTTCGCGAAGAGGTCCGATGTGTTCTTCGACCAAGCGTGCGTCGAAACGGTCGTGACCGGCGGGAACGGGTGTATGCGTGGTGAAGACGACTTCACGGGATACTCTCGGAACCGCGGCGTCGAAACCGATGCCTTCCTCCTCCATGCGCATGCGAATCGCTTCCAGCACGGCGAAGGCGCTATGGCCTTCGTTCAAGTGGAAGACGCCGGGCGAAATACCGAGGGCTTTGAGAGCTCGCAACCCACCAACGCCTAACAGCAGTTCCTGCCGAATGCGGATGCGCAGGTCTCCGCCATAGAGACGCGAGGTGAGCTGGCGGTCCTCCGGCGCATTGCCTTCCACGTCGGAGTCGAGCAGCAGAAGATCGCGGCGGCCGACCTTTACACGCCAGACTTTAGCCCGGATGCGCCCGCTTCGGGTTTCAATCTCAACGCTGACGGGCCTTCCGTCCTGGCCGATGGCGACTTCCATTGGCAATTGATTGACGTCCGTTTCCAGGTATTCTTCGCGCTGCCACCCGTTGATATCCAGACGCTGGCGGAAGTATCCCTGGCCGTAGAAGAGGCCGATGCCGACCAGAGGAATGTCGAGATCGGAGGCGCTCTTGATGTGATCGCCCGCGAGCACTCCCAGACCGCCGGAATATACAGGAAGAGATTCGTGCAGACCGAACTCGGCCGAGAAATAGGCCACCGGATGAGGACGTAACACGCCGGCATGGCGGGTGCCCCAGGTTCGATCGGCTTCCAGATACTCGCGCATGCGCCGGTAGGCGTAATTCACGCGGCTGTGAAGCATCAACTCGGCCGCCCGGGTTTCCAGCCTGGCGAGGGGCATCTCACTCAGAAGTGCAACCGGGTTGTGGTTGAGTTCGCTCCAGCGCGTCGGATCGAGATCAAGGAAAAGGCTGGCCGAGTTGTGATCCCAACTCCACCAGAGATTGCGGGCCAAGGCCCACAGACGCTCCTGCAGGGGAGCAATGAAGCGATCGAGCGTACGGGCCTCGCTCACGACCGGCGCCACCTGGCTTGCCGCCTCCGTCAGTTTGCGAATGTCCTCCGCGGTGAAAACGCGGGGCTCGATAGTCTGAACCACCAGAACGCCCTGCAAGATGCCGCGATCAATCAGGGGAACGCCTAGGAACGACTGGTATGCATCCTCACCGGAATCGCGAAAATACTTAAAGCGCGGATGATTCTTAACCTGGCTGACAGCCACAGGTTGGACTTGCTCCGCCACCATTCCGGTGAGCCCTTCTTGTACAGCCATGCGCAGATTGCCTACGCACTCGCGGCGAAGTCCGACCGTAGCGGCCAGCACGAGGTTCGCGCGATCTGGTTCCAACAAATAAGCCGAGCAGACATCGGTATGAAAGCGTTTGGCGATAAGAGCTACAACGTTCATCAGCGTCTCGGCGGACTGGCCCCCCTCCGCTACGAGATTCGAAATCTCCTCGAGCGTCAGGACGTTGTCAACTTGGTTGGTACGCAGAGCTTGTTCCATATCCCCAGCGACTTCTAAATGATCCAATTGGTTTTGCTACGCCTCCCAGCTTGAGAAACTGAACCCCATCCAATTCATGATGTCACAACGAGAAGGGTTGGCACCATTGTACGGTCAAAAAGCGCGATTCCCGGCTGGTGCTGCCATGAATTTTCAGGTTTCATCCATCTGTGGCACGCGAGGAGCCAGGGTGGCGGACTTAGCCGAGGCCGGGCTAAAAATCTTTGCTCGCAAGCTGAAGAAACATGTAGAATTGCGCCCAATCCAGCCTGCTGATGAAGAGTGCGTGTGTTCTCTATCGGTGCGATCGAAATAGGCAACAAGAGGAACTACCGAGTGGCAAAGAGCCGATGGGATTGGTGCGGCTTGTAGCATGCTCGGAGAGCTTTTTGGGAACGATAGGGTGAATTCCGCCCTGCCAGTCGATAACGGGGAGCAGTGGAGTCGAGAATGAGAAACGGTACCGCCGCGCGATTTTCCGGATTTGCTGCAGGGTTGGTGGTTCTGGTGGCCTCGGGATGGTTTCTGACGGGACAGGCAGCGAGTCCTGTCCAACAGGGATACCCTACGGACTGGAGCCACCATCATGTGGTCTTCTCGCGGCCCGCAAACTCGCGAGCAGCGGCACGCATCGCGCGTGACCCGCGCTATTGGCAGCAATTTGCGCGCCGCAATGTGCCTCGCGTTTTGTCGGAAGACGGGTATATCCCCCTCGCTGCGAAGTCGTTTGCGAAGGGAAAATCCAGCGGGGGAAGCGCGACGACAATTCATGGTGATTGGTCTGAGAACATGGGCAGCGGGGCCTCTGTAGGCGTAGATAATTACCCCGCCAAGTATACGTTCCAGACCACAACCGCGAACTGCGGCAGCGCAGCGGCACCAGATTTCGTAGTCTTCAATACCGGGCTCATGGGATCGACAACGCAGGCCAGCATTGTCGCGTACGACAACCTGTATTCCGGCTGCAGTGGAACTGTGCCGCAAACCTACTGGGCGTACAACACGCAAGGACAAGTCCTGACTTCGCCGGCATTTTCCCTCGACGGAACCCAAGTTGCGTTCGTGGAGAGCATAGGTCAGGGGATACTGGTTCTACTCAAGTGGAAGGCCTCAACAGGCACAATCGGCGCCCCGGCGAATCCGACCGTAGTAACTAACGCCGCATATCGAACATGCACCGCGCCTTGCATGACGACGATCACATTGAAATCCGGTTTGGGACCGGCAGTTGATGATACGACCTCCTCAGTTTTTCCCGACTACTCCAGCGACACTCTTTATGTTGGAGGAGCTCTAGGCTGGCTGCATAAGATTACTGGTGCGTTTCTCGGTCTTAGTCCGAAAGAAGTTACGACAGGGGGATTTCCCGTTCAAGTCAACCCGGTCAATACAACCACTCTGTCCAGCCCCGTATTCGATGGCACAAGCGTGTTCGTGGGCGACTACGGAGGCTACTTTTATCGCGTCGACCCGACTACGGGGGCAGTTGTTCAGTCGGCTCAACTGGACCATGGCGCTGGAATTGCCGCCGGGCCCTATGTCGATACTACTGCCAACCTAGTCTACGTTTTTGTCTCAAGCGACGGGACTACGAATTGTGTTGGCGCGACTCCGTGCAGTGCGGTGCAGGTATTGAGCACAAATTTCGCCGCCGGCGCCAGCGGCACGAAGGTAACGGTCGGATCTGCGGGAACAGCTCTGACTCCAAATGTTCTGTACAACGGCGACTTCGACAGCACGTACCAGAACGCCGTGAATGCGACCGGAGATCTTTATGTGTGCGGAAACACCGGGGGACGTCCGCGTTTGTACCAAGTCCCAATCACGAACGGAGTACCGGGAACCGCTGTAGCTGGCCCCGTATTGGCGAACACTACGACCGGGTGCTCGACGATCACTGACGTCTATAACCCCAACACGACGGGTTCGGCGACCGAATGGATTTTCGCCAGTGTACAAACGCGCGGCTTGGGAAGCAACTGCGCTGCGCTGGGATGTATCTTTGGCTTCAAGAACACACCCCGGCTCTCATCTACGGCCTACTCCGTGGGGCAGACGGTACTGGATAGTAAGTTCCAAATTCAAGTTGTCAGTACTGCCGGCATTTCGGCGGCCACTGCGCCAACTTGGTCAATCGGTGTAGGGGGCAGCACGACGGATGGGACCGTAAAGTGGTTCAACCAAGGTCCCTATAACCCTTCGATTGCTCCTTGGGCGCCGAATACGAATTATGCGGTGGGCATCCAAGTGCTGGATAGTAACAGCAATGTCCAGCAGTGCACGAAGGCGGGCACTTCCAATGCCACCGCTCCTACGTGGACGACAGGTGCTGGCGGCAACACTTCGGAAAACGGCGCTGGCCCACACTGGACAAATCTGGGCTCAATCTCCATTGCGAATGCCCGTTCCGCGGGTGGCGCTACCGGAGTAATCCTGGACAACACGGTGCCTTCAAGCACGCTGCCGGGCGCATCACAGATTTATTTCTCCACTCGATCGAACCAGAATTGCGCAACCTCAGGCGGCACTGGCGGCTGCGCCATACAAGCCTCGCAAACGGCATTAAAATAAGATGTGCCAACGATCAATTTATGGCTATGAATGATTCTTCGAGCGATCAAGCTAGTCGGGCTGAACAGAAGAAGCCGTACGAAAAACCTTCGTTTCGCTGCGAACAGGTGTTTGTCACCACAGCCCTGCGGTGCTTGAAGACCGGCACAACGGGTAGTTGCCAACACGGCAGCAAAAAGGTTTCGTGATTTCACCGGAGAGCACTTTGGCGTATGGGGTTAAATGCGAATTGGCAGCCGAGTCGCTGCGGCTTTCGGGAAGCCTTCGCATCAAGGTAAGCGGTTGGAGCATGCTGCCCACGATCTGGCCGGGAGACACTCTTGTTCTAAGCACGGCGCAACCCAGTGATATTGTTCCGGGAGATGTTGCGCTGTTCCAACGCGACGGGAATTTCTTCGTTCACCGTGTTCTTGAGAAAAACGACTGCCGCAATGAGATCTTGAGTCAAGGCGATGCCATGCCTGAACCTGATGCACCTTTCGCGAGTCGCCAACTGCTGGGGAAGGTTCGCTTTATTTTGTGCGGCGGGAAGCAAATTGAGCCAGATCGCAGGTTGAATGTTGCCCAGCGCGCCCTGTCAGGTCTGCTGCGACGATCCGAGCACGCGGCGCGGATCGCAGTGAAGGCCCATCAGTTGTACCGGGAGCACTAGACCCGATCCAAGTTGCCAGCCCTAAGCACCCAAGTCGATCGGTTCAGCATTGTCATTGAAGTGGGGGCAGTGTCAGTGCGCGTCAACACCACGGAGCCGGATTTTCTCCACATTCTGCAACAGAGCTATGCTGGGTTCGTGAGTTCCAGCGAAAACCCGGCCATTGATTTCGACGTAGAGATCACGCAGCCTCTCATCGACGAACCCGATGCCGATGTTGAAGTGACCCATAGCTGCGGCCGCTGGTCGCTTCAGCGGGGCGATTTTCGCGCGGAATGGGAACCGGGCAAACGGCGTGGCTGGGTCCGGCAAACGGCTAATCCGTATGCCATAGATTCCGTACTGCGGATCGTGCACTCCCTCGTGCTGGCCAAGGAGGGTGGATTTCTGCTGCACTCCGCAAGCGCAATTCGCAATGGTAAGGCATATCTTTTCGCGGGTGAGTCGGGAGCAGGAAAAACCACAATTTCTAGTCTCGCGCCTTCAGACGCCATTCTGCTGACGGACGAGATTTCATACGTGCGCCGGCAGAATGAGGGATACGCCGCGTTCGGGACACCCTTCACCGGAGAACTGGCGAAGCTGGGGCAGAATGTATCCGCCCCCATTGCATCCCTGTATCTCCTTGGCAAAGGTGCAGAGAATCGGATCGATCCCGTCGAACCGGCCGATGCGGCACGATCTCTCCTCAGCAACATCCTCTTTTTCGCGAAGGAAGAGGAACTCGTACAGGCGATATTCCATTCGGCATTCGAGTTCGTGAAGCGCGTGCCGGTTTCGAGATTGACATTCGTGCCCGACAGCCGGGTCTGGGAGTTCATCGGATGAGCACTGTTTACGTTGCCCGCAATCCGCGCGTCGCGGCCCGCATTCTCGATGGCGAGATGATGATCATGTCGGGGCGTGATTCGACCTTGTTCACGCTCAACAGGACAGCGACCATCTTATGGCAGTGGGCAGACGGCACTACTCCGCTCGATCGCATTGTGGAGCAACGAATCTGCAGCGAATACAACGTGGAAGCAGCCCAGGCGCTGCAAGATGCGGAGGCTCTCGCTCGTGAACTGGCGAGCCACGAGATTCTTGAAATTTCGGATCAACCCATCTCCGAGCCAGCTGTTTTGCGCGGAGACCGGCAATGAGCGGCCTGATGCAGGAAATGGCCGCTAAGGCGCAGCGGCTTAACATCCCTCTCAATGTACAGCTTGATCTCACCTATCGCTGCAATGAGCGCTGCGTGCATTGTTACCTCGATCACCACGATCATGGGGAGATGACTACTTCTGAGATCAAGTCTTTGCTGGACGAGATGGCGGATGCGGGAGTGTTCATCTTGACCCTCAGTGGCGGGGAGATCTTCCTGCGCAAAGACTTCTTCGAAATTGTTGAACATGCCCGACGACTGATGTTCTGCGTGAAACTGAAGACGAACGCGGTGCTGATCGGGAAGCGAGAAGCGGCACGACTGCGCGACTTGGCGATTGAGGCGATTCAGGTCAGCATCTACTCACATCGGCCGGAAGTGCACGATGGCATCACCTTGGTGCCCGGTTCGCTGAAACGATCGCTGGATGCAATCCGCTTTTTGACGTCCCAAGGCCTGAATGTCACCATCGCCAACGTTCTGATGAGACGCAACATGAACGACTGCGGCGACGTTCAGCAGTTAGCTGAAGATCTGGGAGTGGACTTCGCCCTGGACCCGACAATCACACCCATGATGGACGGGGATCGCGCGACCTTGAGTCTGGGTGTGGACTCTAATAAATTGAGCGAATTTTTTCATGAGCCATCCTTGGTCGGCAATGTCGACGAGTTCTGTGCCATACCTGCAGAGATCGGACAGGATGATCTCGAAGCGACCCCCTGCAGCGCAGGACACACTGCCTGCTACGTCTCTCCTTACGGCGATGTTTTCCCCTGCGTGCAGTTTCCGCTTCCGACCGGAAACGTCCGTCGCGAGCGTTTCATCGATATCTGGCGTCATTCCACGCAGATGAATGAAGTGCGGTCGATCCGGCTCAAGGATTTGCCGACCTGCTCGTCCTGCACCCATGCATCATCCTGCACTCGTTGTCCGGGTCTGGCCTATATGGAAGGAAATATGCGCGGCCCCTCATCACAGGATTGCGAGAAGTCTTTTGCCCGTACCGGCATTCCTTCCGCGAACATGTTGAACAAGAAACGAGCCGGGGCAAATCTGGTGCAGATTCTGCCTGTGGCTGCGCCGGGGAATGGTC
>QHVR01000626.1 GCA_003223595.1 Acidobacteriota bacterium | reverse complement strand
ATCCGCAGAAGAGCATTTGCGAAATACGCTCTAAGGCAAAAAGGCCGTCTGCCATGGCAGACGGCCTGAACTCTGAGCTGATGACCTACTTTTTCTGCTCGCCGATCGACAGCAACTCGACTTCAAAGATCAATGTGTCCCCGGGGCCAATGCTGGGGTCGGGTGGATTGTCGCCATAGGCCAGATCCGCCGGAATATACAATTCCCACTTGGACCCAACCGGCATCAACTGCAAGGCCTCCGCCTCCGTCCAGCCCTTGATCACGCCGCTCACCGGAAAAGAGACAGGCTGGCCGCGTTTGTAGGAACTGTCGAATTCTTTCCCATTCACCAGCGTGCCGCGGTAGTTGACGGTTACCGTATCGCTGGCCGTTGGCTTGGGCCCTGTGCCTTCTTTGACGACCTTGTACTGCAAGCCGTCGGGCAGAGCGGTAACACCTTCCTTGCTTTTGTTGGCACTTAAGAATGCCTCGCCTTCTTTTCGATTGCCCTCGCCGGCGACGTGAGCCTTGGCTGCTTGCTCTTTGCCCACCTCAGCCCGCAGTTGCTGCAGGGTCGATTTCATTTCTTCTTCAGTCAACAGAGTCTTGCTGCCGGACATAGCATCCTTCAGGCCACGAGCCACAACTGCCGGATCCACTGGAATTCCCTGCCGATGCAACCCGGAGCCGATACTCATGCCCAGCGCGTAGCTGGATTTGTCTTTGTCAGTCTTGAGCGCGTATGCCGGCGCCGCTTTCGAGGTGGTCGTGCCTGGCTTTTTCGCAGTCGTCTTCGGCTTGGGACTCGCGGATTGCGAAGAAGCGGGTTTAGAGGGGTGAGCGGCGGGAGCATCCTGCGCGGCGGCAGTCGACACCATCCCAGCCGCAAGGATAGAAACCATGCCTGCGGTCAACATTTTTTGCATATTTCACTATTGTCCCATCGGAGAGGCGGCGGGGCAATCGAAAGCCATCGCGGTAGTAACTCCTTCGATGAAGTGGGGGCAGCTCAGCTTTTGCCCGGGACGTGCACAGGTGCGAGTTCTGGTAACGCTTCGCACGAAGTCACTGAGACGAGACTTGTCCGAACAACTCGGTGTAGTGCTTCCAGTATCCTTCTACTTCGGACATAATTCGGCCGAATTCCGGCTCGCTCCGCACCGGATCCCACGTTTTGTCCCGCTGGAACCAGGGATAGTTGTGATTACCTCGCCGCACCGCCTGCTTTAGACAGGCTAGCGCCTTCTCCTTGTCCCCGAGTTGTGCATACATGGCGCCCACCCACTCCGCCAGATCGCCATCAACGATTTCCTCGGGCTTCAGCCTGATTATTCGAGAATCGATCTTGTCCCGTTCACCACGTGCGGCATGCAGGATAGCCGCAAGGACGAGGGGCTCTTCGTCCGACGAGCCACGGCTGATTTGTAACGAGCGGTCGAGCGCTTGCATACCCTCGTCCGACTTTCCCTGCTGGTAGAGGAAGTAACCGAGAAACATCATGAGCTTGAATTGATTGGGAAAACGCTCCAAGGCCCGGCGCAGTGCATCCAATAGGCCTGAGGCAAAACCGGATCGAGGTCGCGACCGCGGCGAAAGGCGGCTTCGGCAAGGTCTGTGAGCCCGGCATAGTGATATACGTATCCAAGATGCTTCCACACGATAGAGGAGTTGGGAGCCAGCATGGAAGCTTCCCGCAGCATAGGAAGCGACTCCGCGTTCTCACCTTTTTCGCCTAGCACAACTCCAAGAGCGAGGTTGGCCTCGAACGAGCGAGGATTCAGGGCAATCGCTTTACGGGCAGCCTGCTCCGCCAGCGAGAGGTTGCGGGCGCCATTCTCCTGAAAATTCGTGGCCTCAAGCGAATACGCCTGGCCCAGCAACGCATAGGCATCGACGAAATTGGGATCTTTCTCGATGGCTCGCAAGCATTTTTGCTGGCAATTACGCAGAGACTCTCGCTGAGAATTCACAAAATAATCGGTCCAGTAAGCACGCCCCTGCAGCAGCAGATCGTACGCCTCGCTCGAGTTCGTAGTCGCGGTCTTGAGCGATTGCTCCTCTTGCCCATTAAGCTGGACGCTCAGTCCACCCACGACTTTTTGCGCAATGTCATCTTCAAAGCGCAGCATGTCGTGGCCCTGCAGGTCATATCGGCCCGCCCAGCGCGCGGCGCCATGATCGATTAGTTGTACCGATACCCGCATAGTATCCCCGACCCGCTGATAAGTTCCGGCCAGCACCGAGCTGACTTCAAGTTCCTTCGCGACTTGAACGGGATCGTCTGTGGCCTTGGCATATTTCAGAACGGAGTTGGTGGGACGCACTGCAAGGTTCTGCAGGGCAGCCAGACGGCTGATAATAGCGTCTGCAACTCCGATGCCCCATCCTTCGCCTCCGCTCTGGCCGGAGAGATCGCGGAACGGCAGCACCGCAAGTGTTCGCACCGCGGACTGCACCGGGGTTGCGGGCGGTGTCGGTGTACTCGCCACTTGCGGCGCGGAGCGATAATGCACGAAGGCTGTGATCGCGGCGGCAACGACAAGAATTGCCAGCCCAATGCCGGCAACGAATTTCCTGTTCGACGGCTTTGCTGGTTCGACGGCGCCGAATGAGTGTGCCGAGTCGGTCTCGCGCTTCAGTCGCCGCAGGTCGGCTCGCATCTCGGAAGCGTGCTGGTAACGCATCTCCCGATCCTTTTCCAGCGCCTTGTTGATGACTTCTTCCAGCCTCGGCGGCAGATCAGGATTGACACGAACGGGCGATACCGGAGCGCGTTCCAAAATCGCGTTGAAGATCAGGCCAGAAGTATCGCCACGAAAAGGCAAAAGCCCGGTAGCCATTTCATAAAGCACGACCCCGAAGGAGAACAGATCGGTACGCGCGTCCAGTTCCTGCCCTTTCACCTGCTCGGGCGACATGTACGCCACTGTACCGAGCGTGCTACCCGGGCTGGTAAGGTGCTCATCGCTCATAGCCGTAGGCGCCGCGGCTACGACCGAAGCCCGATCCGTTGTCAGAGGGATGACCTTGGCCAGACCGAAATCGAGGATTTTTGCCTGACCGCGCTCTGTGACAAAGATGTTGGCCGGCTTAACATCCCGATGAACAATGCCCTTGCCGTGCGCCGCATCCAGTCCATCGGCGATCTGAATCGCCAAATCGAGCAGCGCCTCTGTTCCCATGGGGCGTCCCATGATGCGGTGCTTCAGGGTCATGCCATCCAGAAATTCCATGACGATGAAGGGCTGGCCCTGATGTTGCCCAATTTCGAAAATGGTGCAGATGTTGGGATGACTCAATCCCGAGGCAGCACGAGCCTCGCGGCGAAAACGCTCCAGCGATGCAGCGTCTCGAGAGAGATCGTCGGGCAGAAATTTCAGAGCTACGAAGCGGCCGAGTTCGAGGTCTTCGGCTTTGTAGACGATTCCCATACCGCCGCCGCCGAGTTTCTCGACGATCCGGTAGTGCGAGATGGTTTGACCGATCATCTCGATTGTGAGGGTACGCCCAAGTGAAACACATATTAGGTAGGGGTGGGAACTAAGTCAATGTGGCAAGAGGCAGCAAGGCAGTACTGGTGCTGGCAGAAATTCTGTTTTCGATCCAGAAGAAACTATTCTCGGATCTACACGAAACAAAGAGCACGTAATTTTGGGGCGAAGTAGTGCCCGATTGACTCCCGACGTACCAGACTGCGGCGACTGATCTACGCAGCTCTGCGGAAGTCCGTAGCCTCAGCCTGAGTCCGTTCCCGAGCCGGCCTACCGGACAATGAACTGGGAGCATCCACGTGTGCCCCATTGTCCACTCCTACTCCTAGTCGATCGACCAGTTCTCCTCCAAGCCAGCCACCAACTAAGGCGAGAGCCACACCGATGAAGGAGAGAGCCAACGCCGTCGAACTCGGGTTTTGTGGCGCTGAGTTTCGCAGCAGCCAGCTTCCAATGAACAGCAGCACTACAACGACATTTACGCCGCCGTGCATGAGCCCAATAGTCTTCGCTCGTGTGCCCGAAGGAATGGCCCACCAGTCGATGACGCCGAATACGGCGGCAAGCAAACCGCCGATGATCCCGGCGGCAATCATCCAAAAGGAAATTCCGAACCAGGAGACATCGCTCTTCGCGAGGGCGACAATGTCAAACGCAACTGCAGTGGCCAACAGGCCGAGCGGAAATACGATCAACATTGGGTGAATCGGGTGTCCCAGCAATTTCGCTTTGCTTTCCATGTGCATTTCTCCTGTTATTCCGATGCCCAGTTGTGAACTCTGGTTTATTGCTGTTTTGCTGTACACAGCGGCTGAAGCTATTGCAAGCAAACAGCTTAGGTCACGGGCAGCGGCAGCTGTGGCACGTCGGCACTCCCACTCGCGAGCGCCGACGCCCTTAGCTGTTTTTGCCTTCAGAACTTCAGGGTGATCAAGTACTGGATCAGGTCGCCCTTCTCACTGTCGGAGAGCCCCAGATTCATGCACTTGTTGTAGTGGTTGACGACGGCGTTCAGATTGGGGAAGCGTCCATCGTGATAGAACCCGCCTTTCAGGTGCGTGGTGAGCGCTCCAATGGGCGAGGTGCGATAGCGCATGTCCGGGCCGCGATCGGCCTCAAAG
>QHVR01000625.1 GCA_003223595.1 Acidobacteriota bacterium | reverse complement strand
TAAGGCGGAAAAGTAAGGCGGGTGCCCCATCCTTTCGCGCAGTTTGCGAAAGGCTGGGGATTCCCAAATCCAAACGCAATAAGATTTTGACGTTGATCTTCACACCCCGCGGCGGAACCTACGACGCTCATGCAACCCGAGCCTTGGCCTGAAGAGCCAGATGTGTGGCAGCGCCGCTTCTACGATTTCAATCTGTGATCGAGCGCCAGCGGATCGAGAAGCTCGGATATATGCATGCAATCCCGGTGAAGCGCGAACTGCTGCTCGAACCAGAGCAGTGGCAACTGAGCAGCTATCACAGGTACATCACGGCCGCAGTCCGCTGCGCTCATCCGGAACGAGCCGCTACCCACGGAAGCTCGGAGCCTGCTCGACCTTTCTCGAGCTGGCATCAGAACACGCAGACGGGCAAGCTGACGTGGGAAATGTTCGTCAAGAGATTCATGCAGGCGGCAAAACTTGCCGATACTCAAAGTGAAGCGCCGCCCGGGCCGGTTCGCTGACCCGCCCCTCGCGTGGCGTCACATGAACGATGGGCACGAACCGGGGCGGTGCTTTTTCCTTCTCTACTTCACCTTGCTGACCGTGACTTCCAGCTGGAACTGCCGCTTCGAATTGGGATCGTCCACGCTGCCCACCACCATGGGCTTGCCCACCTGGGCCAGCGTGCTGGCATTGATCTTGAATTGCCGCACGACGGGGCGCGATTCGTGCCCGTTCGCCTGATCGGGAATGGCGAGGTTATTGACATCGGCGCGCACCGTCAGCGGGATGCCCTCTGCGCGTTCCCCGATCCGGCACCAGATATTGGTGCCCACATCCAAGTACTGAAAGGTTCCGGGCCCACTGTCCACCGGCACTCGATTACCGATCTTGATCTCATCCGCATCATCCGCGGTCAAGTTCATCGAATATTGGCGCGTGTTGATCTTCTTCCCATCCTCCAGTTCGTTGACCGAGAAATCGAGCCGGTAGGCGTGCACCGGCCTGTCAGGTCGGCCATGGGCTTCCTTTGCGGCATTGGCGTTCGCGATTGTTTCGGAGGTTGCCTCTTGCGCCCGGCTTGGAAGCACAGCGAACGTCATGAATGCCAGAACTGCGGTCACGGCCAGTATCTTGCGCATCTGTTTTCTCCTTGGATTCTCGTGTTTCTACTCTTGATCGGAATTTTCTGCGTCTTTCGACGCCGACTTGCTCTGCTCCTCGATTCGCTCGCGCTCTAATTCCTCAGTTCGCAGTTTGGCCAGCAAAGCGGCTTGCTTGGGATAAACCGCAACGTAGCTGGCCAGAAGTTTTTCCTGCTCGCTCAACGGCTGCGGAGAAGGGAACTGGTCCAGCTTCGGCAGAGCCTTCGGCACCTGAATGTCCGCCACAGCATGCACGCGGCGCGTCGGCCGTTGAACCGCCTTCCTCTGCTGCGAACTGGCGGCCAGCTTCGCAGCGGGCTGCGCCACCGACGGATGCTGCGCAACCATCGGCTGCGGTCTTGCATGCGGCCGCAATGTCATGGCGATAACTACCGCAAAAGCTCCGACCGCGGCGGCTGCCCTGAGCCAGCGCCACCACGCGTGGCCGGCGCGTTCGGCGGTTTCACTTCTCATTCGCGCCAGGATTCGGCCCTCCAATCCTTCGCGCGGCTGGACTGCCGCATACTGCTTCAAAGCGGCGTCCAGCAATCGATCCAGCTCATCGCCCGGCGAATTCTCATGGTCATTCTGCTGTTGCATGTGGCTCACCCTTGTTTGCTCATTCTTTGCGCGAGCTTTTCTTTCAGCATCTGCCGCGCCCGAAACACGCGCGAGCGCACTGCCGCCTCATTGATTCCCAAAGTTTCGGCCACTTCCCGCGGCGACATCTCTTCGAGAGCGGACAGAACCAGCGCATCGCGCAGCTTCGCGGGAAGCGCAGCGATCAACTTGTCCAGAACGGCGCTGATCTGCGTTCCCTGGACCGTGTCATCGGCTGCATTTTTGGAAGATGCGATCTCTGGAATCGGTTTCTCCGGATCTTCCAGAGCAATCTCGCGCACCTGCCGCTGCCGCTGGCTGCGATCGACGGCCACTCGCCAGGCAATCTGCGCCAGCCAGGTCTTTTGATCTCTAACCGCGGCGAGTTTCGAGCTGTAGCGCATCACCCGCATGAAGGTTTCCTGTGTGGCATCCTCGGCATCGTGATGGCGGCGAAGCACCGAGTACGCGATCCGGTAGACCAGGCGGGAATGCTCTCGGACCAGGCCTTCGAGCGCGGCTTCCCATATCTCACAACTTCGGCGAGACGTGGGGCACCCAGCTTCCGCGTTTCCCGCACGGTCGCGCTTGATATTCGTCCCGTCCAGGATCGCCTCTCCTGCCAATCGTCTGCCCTCAATCATGAAGACCGCCCCACCCTGGATTGTGTTCAGGAATTTATGACGGGAGAACGCCCGTAGAGACGTTGCTTGCAACGTC
>QHVR01000343.1 GCA_003223595.1 Acidobacteriota bacterium | reverse complement strand
CAAAGATGAAAGTGGCAAACTCCTCCCCGGAGTTGCTCCGGTGGCTATCCAGCAGGGGAGATTCGTGGGCAAGCTGATTCGTGATGAGGTGAATTCGGGTGGAGGGTTGAGAAGTCGTCCCAAGTTTCACTATTGGGACAAGGGCAGCCTGGCGACGATCGGGCGAGCCGCGGCAGTGGCGCAGTTTGGGCGGATTCACATTTCTGGTTTTGTGGCGTGGTTATCCTGGCTGTTCGTGCACATTCTGTTCCTGATCGGCTTCCGCAACCGGCTGTTGGTTTTTATCCAGTGGGCCTGGTCCTATTTCACTTACGAACGGGGAGCACGGCTGATTACGGGCAGGACGGACCTGCCCGGATGGACCCCTGCTCCGGTGCCCGTCCCGGCTCCTGATCTGGAAGAAATTCGCTCCGGGGTTTCCAAATAGGCGGAGAATAGGGGGTGTGAGAAAGACATTCACCACAGGGGGCACAGAGGAGCACAGAGGACTGCTTTGTGAACCCCTGTACCCACTGTGGTGCACGGCGTTCTAAAGACATCTATGAAAAGTCTGCTTAGGTTTCGAATTGTGGCCTTCATGGTCGTGCTTGCTTTCTGGTCTACGCTGGCGCGCGCTGAAGTGGTCAAGGTTGTGGTGGACGACACCATACAGCCGATCACGGCGGAGTACATTTCGCGGGCGATCGATCAGGCGGCGCGCAGCAATGCGCAAGCGGTGCTCATCGAGATGAATACTCCGGGCGGACTCGTCAGCTCGACCCGGGAAATCATCGAGAAGATCACAAGCTCGCCGGTGCCGGTGATTGTTTACGTCACGCCTACGGGAGGACACGCCGGGTCGGCGGGGATTTTTATTCTGGAATCCGCTGACGTTGCGGCGATGGCTCCGGGGACGGCGGCAGGAGCGGCACACCCGGTGGCGTTGATCGGGCCGGTGCAAATGAAGCCGGACGATGAGATGAAGCGAAAGATGGAGAACGACACTGCGGCCCTGATGCGCTCTGTGGCGTCCAAGCGCGGACGAAATGTAGAGGCGGCCGAGGGCGCGGTGCGCGAATCGAAATCGTTTACCGAGCAGGAGGCGCTGGCGCAGCGCCTGATTGATTACGTCGCCAGCAGCCCCGAGGACCTGTTCAGGCAGATGCAGGGGAAGAGCTTGAAACGCTTTCACGGAGAAACCGCGACATTGAATCTCGTCGGGCAGAGCCTGGTTCCGTTTGAGATGACGCTGAAGGAAAAGATTCTCGATAGCCTGATGGATCCGAACTTTGCATTTCTTCTGCTCGCGATTGGGGCGCTGGCGCTATACATCGAGTTCAACCATCCCGGAGCGGTTATCCCCGGCACGGTGGGAGTCGTTTTCATTCTCGTGGCGGCGTTCGCGCTGAATCTTCTGCCCACGCGCTGGGCCGCACTGGGACTGATCCTGGGCGCTTTCGCCCTCTTCGCGGCGGAGGCCAAATTTGCCTCTCACGGGGTGCTCACGGTTGGGGGCATAGCCCTGCTCACGTTGGGGGGATTACTGCTGGTGGACTCGCCGATCCCGGAAATGCGTGTGCATCTGGCGACAGCCTTGGCGGTGAGCATTCCGTTGGGGTTCATCACCGCATTTCTCATGACGATCGCGCTGCGAGCACGGCGTAACAAAATTGTGACTGGAGAACAGGGGCTGGTGGGAGAGACAGGCGTTGTCCAGGCTGCGTTGTCACCGCGCGGAAAGGTATTCGTCCACGGTGAGATTTGGGATGCGGTAGGGTCGTCGGAGTTGCCGGCGGGACAGATGGTCGTGGTGCGCAGAGTGGATGGGTTGACGTTGCAGGTCGAACCTCTGGGAGCATCGACCGCGAATACGAAAACCTCGCCCAGCGCGGTTTTGTCCTGAAGCGGTGGCGTGCGCGCCTTATCGGCGCGAGACCAGGAGATTGCGATCCAGGCGAATCTCGAGCGCGGTGTCCTTATCTAAAATCAGATCGTGACCTGATTCCAGCGCAGAATAAGCAGCATCGGCTGCGCCATTGCCTGCGCCTTGAGCGGCGCCTTTCTTTCCGTCGGCGCGTTCCCCTTCGACGGCACCCCGACCAGCACCTACTACCACAGCCTCCGCAACTTCTTCTTTTGTCATTCCCCTGCGACCAATTTCTCCTTCTTCCCCGACAGCGCGCATGCCGTGTTCGCCGGGCACGCCGGTCACCGTGGCGATGAGCGGAACCCATCCGCGCGGGGTATCAATCTGATCGAAGCTCAGCAAAATTCTGGTGCGGAAGCCCGGAAACACAGAGCTGACGTGGCCCTTGATTTTCGCGCCTTCGGGAAGAGTCTCGCCATCTTCCGCGGTCAGCGGTTCGGCGAGGCGCGCGTGGAAATGGTCGCCGGCCTTCACGGTTCTGGTGTCGATGCGATCGGAAAGCTGGATGAGCGCAACAGTGCCCTGCGCGACGGCGTTGGGCGGGGCTGGAGGGCCTTGGGGTACATCCTGCGCGGGAGGCGCATCCTGGGCGATGGCCATCAAGCAGAACAAGAGAGCGGACATTACGGACAGGCTTACGCTGCGGATGGAAAGGGTCGGTCTCGACATAGGGATCCCCCTTGGATCAGGAACTCTGATTCTAGATTGGATGGGTGCAGGGCCGAAATTGCTGCCTGAAGGCAGCAAGGCCGGCTGATATTGTTGAGGAATTGCGCTAAGAAAATAGCTACCTGAACGCTGAAGTCCGTGAGATCAGCAGCTTACGTCTGGTCCTGTTACCGCCATGACATCTACTTGCAGCGTGGTGGAATGAGCCCCGGCAATGTCCGTGGACGGCGCTTTCCCGGCCGACGGCAATATACCGACTGCGCGATTTCGACCCGTTTGCTTGGCCTGTTGCAGGCCGCGATCGGCGAGGCTTAATACCTCTTCGTAAGTCACCGCCCGCGGATCCTCCGCAAACCAGGGGAACGGAGCCCATCCCAGCGAGCAGGTGCGATGGATTTTCTCTCCTGGATCATTGATTGCAAAAGGGGCATCTGCGACTGCGGAGAGAACGCGCTGAGCCAACAGTTCGGCTTCTCTGCGGTCGGTGTAACGCGAGACGATCAGGAACTCTTCCCCTCCCCAACGCACCAGTACGTCGGAATGGCGGATGGAAGAACTGATGCGGCGGGACATTTCAATCAGAACTCTATCTCCCACATCGTGCCCGTAGCGGTCGTTGATGTCTTTGAAATTGTCGGCGTCGATCAAGTAAAAAACGAGATCCCGGGTGTGAGCATCGTGAGCATCGGCATGGGAGCGCAGAGCCTGGGCTACATCGGCTTCGATCGTGGCGGAGAAATAGCGGCGATTGCGCAGACCGGTCAAGGGATCGGTCAGGGAAGCTTCCTCAAGCACGAGATTGCTGCGCTGCAACTCGCGATTGAGGCGGCGGTGTTGAATGAACAGCAGCAGCGCCATCAGGAACATGGTGGCGAGGGTGACCAGGGTTCGGAAGTGCGAAGCGATCTGCGGCAGGCGCGGATTCAGCATGGCAGTGAGCGCAATGATGGGGAGCGAGAGAAGCGCCGTCATTGCCAGGTTTGCCATCCAGGTGTTGTAGGACTCATCCGCTGCGGTTTCAGGGGCGGGCGTCAATCCGCGACCTTGCATTGCGACCAGAGTGAATAAGACAAAGGAGCCGGAGTAAGGGATGTCGTACCAACTGCCGGGGAAGTAGATACCCTTTTCCAACGCGTGATTAATCACGTAGAACGCGATACCGTTGAAGGCCGCGGCAGCCAGGAAATACGCATAAAAGCGTTTCCACAGGCCATGGCTTTCGCGCAAGAACAACAGCAAGGTACCGCACATGAGCAGGGCCTGAGCAGCGGACAACAGATCGTAGTTCCGGCTATAGGTCGGTTCGTTGGGCCAGGGATACTGCCAAGTAACCACGAAAGCCACGTAAAGGTACAGCCACCAGAGCAATAGAAGAAGAAAGTCCAGTAGTCCTAGTTGTGCGCTGGTGTGCGAGGGCTCGCGGTGTGGACGCAGCAGCAAACCTGCAATCATCGGCGCACCCGCCAAAAAGAGCAGGGCGTCCGCGGGATACATGCTCGGGATCGGCTGCTTCAGGAGAAGGTCGAAGACAATCCAGACCATCTGGTCAGCGAGCCACAGCCCCCAGCCGGCGGATTGCAGGAACCAGAACCAGCGCAAACGGCCTGTGCTGGCCAGTCCTTGCCGCCCAAACGCCAGCATGGCAATCAGCATGAGTAAGGCGCCAGTGATATCGCTGACGGCACTCTTGGCGACACCGCGGGGCAGCCAGAGGCATCCGGCGGCGAGCGTCGCCATGAGCAGCGCATTGGCTGCCATGCTGATTTTCTTTAAATTGCGCCCCTGCAATGTTCGCCCCCCGGCGAGCAGATCAGGCTTTGGCCCCGGTCGTGTAGGTGACCCGGTACGTCTGTCCATCGATCTCTTTCCGCAGATCTTCCCAAATCTTGTCCGGCATCTCCAGAAATACTTTCACGATTTCCGGATCGAACTGGCGTCCCGCAAATTTTGCGATCTCCGTTCGCGCTGCGGCAAACGACTGGGCGGGACGGTAAGGACGGTCGGAAGTAATCGCGTCGAAGGTGTCAGCTACGGAAAAGATGCGGGCCCCGAGAGGAATCTCATTGCCTTTGAGATGGCGGGGATACCCTTCCCCGTTAAACCATTCCTGATGGGAGTAGACGATCTCGGCGACATCCGCCAGAAACGGGATCTTCTTGACGATCTGATAGCCGTGATAGGCATGCTCTTTCATGATCGTCATTTCTTCGACTTCGAGTTTCCCCGGCTTATTCAGGATCTTGTCTGGAATCGCCATCTTTCCAATGTCGTGCAGAAAAGCTCCGCGCGCGATGATGGTGATCTGTTCCCGAGGCAAGCCGAGTGCCTGGGCAATGGCGATGGTGAACAGGGTGACGCGGCGGGAATGACCTTCGGTTTCGCGATCTTTCAAGTCCAAAGCATCGCCTAGCGCTTCCAGGGTGATGTCATACGAGCGCTCCAGGCTGGACATGGCCGCCTGCAGTTGATCGGTACGCGCTTTGACCAGCGACTCCAGATTCGTCTGGTAGGTTCGGTTCTCGACTTTGAGGCGGCGATTCTCCAGGGCGCGGCTGACGGTGTTGAGAAGTTGCTCGCGCTCAAAAGGCTTCAGCAGGTAGTCGTATGCGCCATTGCGGATGGCGGCTAGCGCCACCGAAATGTCGTGAACGGCGGTAACCATCACCACCGGCATATCGGGATATTTTTCTTTAGTGCGCTCCAGCAGGCCGATGCCGTCGAGGTCGGCCATCATCAGGTCAGAAAGCATCAATTCGAATTCTGCGCCGGTATTAAGCACGGCCAGAGCTTCCATACCGGAGCCCGCCTGTTTGCAGAGGTATCCTGCGGCACCCAGCATGGACGCCACGATCTCGCGAATCGGCTCTTCGTCGTCGACTACAAGGATGCGATCTGTCATGGCTGCACGAAAGTCTATCGGCGATTGTAACCGTTCCGCGAGATTCCGAAAGTAATCATTGAGGTCCGGAAAGTGCGTGGAGAATGGCCGCCCGCATGGTATTCAGAGACGAGGCATCCCTACGTCCTAAAACATGAGCGCGTCCCTTTGGTCGATGTGGAATTCGGCGGAAAGGCTGGGAATTGTGCGGCCTTCGGCGGCAGAGTGGACTCTGCTCATCTTGCTGGGCGCTTCCCTGCTTGCGCTGCGGACTTTTCGCGACAGTTACCTGAAGATCTGGGTCGTAGGATGGGCGGCGCTGCTGGCCTCCCATTTGGCAGAACACTGCCTGGCGGCTAAGTTTCCGGCTCCGTTTGATCAAGTGGTGGTGCACGCTGCATTTGTGCTAGCCGTGGGGCTGCTTGCCTGCGCGGTGCTGGTCTACGCGCGCATGCGCGACCTGATCCTTCCGCTGATGGTAATCACTCCGGTCCTGGTGGGGTTTGCCGGGGCGCGTGTGTTGTTGTGGCCGGATTCGGTACCGCTGCGGGTTGCCCTGGAAATCAGCTATCGCTTCGTGCTGCTCACGGCTGCGGTTTCCCTGCTGCGAGCCCGCCGAGGAAGATGGGAACCGGCGGCGTGGCTGCTGGCATTGACCTTGCCGATGCTGCATCTGGGGTGGTCGCCCTTCACCGATGCTGTGCCACTTGGAGCTTCGATCGCGATTGAGGTTGCGCTTGGTCTGAGCATGCTGCTGGTCGTCTTCGACGAAGCGCGCGGGCGGACGCGGCGATTGATTGCCATGCAGCGCATAACCGAGGGGATCACCGGGGCGCAGCAGTATGGGCACATTGTCGACCGCGCACTGGAGGAATTGAAGTACGGCATGCGAGTCCGCGGGGCGTGGTTTCGCCTGGTCGAAAGCGGGCATCTGGTGGCCACGCATGCGGCGGGAATGACCTCTGATTTCTTGCGCGATGCGGGGTTTGCTGAAATATCCGATAGCGTTTCTAAAATCCTGGAACACCCGGGCGCACACGTGACATCCCGCAACGACGCCGGGCACGAGCCCAAAGAGGCCCTGGAACACGAAAAGATCCGGCAGGTGGTTACGGTCCCTGTGCTAGGAGGCAAGGCCCCGGTTGGACTGTTGATGTTGGGGAACTCTTACGGGCGGCAGTGGACCGCCGAGGAATTGGAGTTCCTGCAGGCTTGCGCCAAGCAGATTGCTTTGGGAGTAGAGAACTTCCGTTTGCTGGAGCAGGTATTGCGCTCGCAGCGGCAGTGGATGAATACATTCGATTCCATCCACGACATCATCCTGGCCCACGATGCCGACTACCGCATTATCAAGGCGAATCAAGTTTTGCTTGGGCAGCTTTCGCAGGCTGCCGCGGATGTGATCGGGAATAGCTGCGAGTCGGTACTGCCGCATACCTTTGGCGAGTGGACTGGATGCCCGTACTGCGCCATGGGCGGAGACGAGGAATTCACTGAAGGCGCCGACCCGTGCTTTGGCGGATTTTCCGTGGTCTCGACTTCGTCGTACACGGAACAAGGGAGCCCGCAAAAGGGCACCATTCACGTGGTGCGCGATATTACGGAGCGGCGGTCGGCGGAGGAGAAATACCGACTGCTGTTTGAGCAGGTCCAGGAAGGCGTCTACGTGGCCAGTCCGGCGGGGACCCTGATCGACTGTAATGACGCGTTCGTGCACATGCTGGGCTATAGCAACCGCTCAGAGTTGCTGGTGCTCAATCTGGAGTCGGAGATCTGCGTCGATCCCAAACAGCGCGAGGCCTTCCGCAAAGAACTTGAAACCCACAATCTGGTGCGCAATTTCGATGTCACCCTGCGGCGCAAGGACGGGACCTTGTTGCTGGCCTCGGAGAGCAGCTTCGCTACTCGCAGCGGAACTGGAGTGATCGAGCGCTACCAGGGCTTTGTGCTGGATATGACGGAGAAGCGCCGCGCCGAAGACGAGATGCAGCGGCGGAACCGCGAATTGAATGCGCTGAACGCCATGGCAGTAGTGGCGGCGCAGTCGTTCGATCTCGATGAAATTCTGAATCTGACCTTGCGCCAGGTGGTCACGCTGTTTGGGGCCGAGAGTGGCACGATGTATCTGTCCGATGCGGATAATCCCACATTCCGGCGCCGGGCCGCCTGGGGACCGCGCAGCCGCGATAAGGTGCGCGTGGCGGAGATCTCGTTCCCTGATGGGTTTGGGGATCTGGTGATGCGCTCGCGGGCGGAGGTGGTGACGGCGGAGTACACGCCGCATTTGCCGGCGAGCGTGGCTGACTTCTTGAAGTCGGATAAGGACCGTTCGTGGATCTGGGTGCTGTTCTGGGCGAAGGAAAATCCGGTTGGGCTGATGGGGCTCTGCAATCATCAGGGATACGAATATTCCAGCAACGATGAGAATCTGCTGGTAGCGATCAGCCGGCAGCTGGCAACTACCATCGAGAAAGTTCGCTTGTACGAGGAAACCTGCCGCGCCTACGAAGACTTGCGCAAGACCCAGGAGCAACTGCTGCAGAGCGAGAAGATGTCGGCCGTGGGGCAGTTGATCGCCGGGGTGGCACATGAGCTGAATAACCCGCTGACGGCCATCCTGGGATACGCGCAATTGCTGGAGACCGAAGGCCTGAATACGCGGGCGCAGGATTACGTCGCCAAGCTCTTCAAGCAGGCACAGCGCACGCATCGGGTAGTGCAGAACCTGCTGTCTTTCGCGCGGCAGCGCAAGCCGCAGCGGGATGAGGTGGATCTCCGGAAAGTGCTCGAGGAGACGCTGGCCTTGCGCGATTACGATCTGAAGGTCAACAACATCGAAGTAGAGCGGGACGTTCCTGCCGAGCCCGCGACCGTCATCGCCGACGCTCACCAGATTGAGCAGGTATTTCTGAACATCATCAACAACGCCGTGGATGCGATTCTGGAGACCGGGCGCACCGGAAAGTTGAAGATTCACGTTGCCACGCAGAACGGGCACGTGTGCACTTCGTTCAGCGACGATGGGGCAGGGATCAAAGATCCCAAACGGATTTTCGATCCGTTCTATACGACCAAGAGCGTGGGCAAAGGGACAGGGCTGGGGCTCAGCATCTGCTATGGCATTGTGAAGGAGCACGGGGGGGATATCACGGCGCACAACAACTCTGACGGCGGCGCGACCATTGAGGTGCGCATTCCAGCATCGGCGGCCGTGGCAGCGCTGGAGGAGGAAACGCCCAAGGCTGCTCCACGGCAGCATGAGGGCGCGATTTCCGGCCGGGTGTTGCTGGTAGAGGAAGAAGAGGCTGTGCTGGAGTTCGAGCGTGACGTGCTGATGGGTGCGGGAGCAGAGGTGGTCACTGCCCAGAGCAGCGAGGACGCCAAGACTCGCCTGCAGTCGGAGCAGTTTGACGCTCTAATTCTTAATGGCAAGATGCCGGATCAGTGGGGGGCGAAGGAATCGTATCTGTGGATCCAGCAGAACTGCCCAGGCATGGAGGGGCACGTTCTCTACACGTTTTCGGCAGGAGTAGAACCTAGCGATGGCCGGGCATTCGTCCAGGAAAACAATGTTCCCTACCTTGTGAGGCCTTTCGAAGTGGC
>QHVR01000342.1 GCA_003223595.1 Acidobacteriota bacterium | reverse complement strand
TAGGAGAGATCGATTTCAGGACCTCGGGCAGATTTCCGACGGCAACAATTTTTCCGGCGCGAATGGCGACGGCATCGGCATAGGGATTCTGCGGATCGGCGGTGAAAACCTGGGCGTGATAGAGGACGCGTTCGTCCTGCGCGAAGGCGGATGCCAGAAGAAGAACGGTTGCGGCGAACAGAAGAATGCGGCAAAGCCCAGAGACTCGTCCCATGATCGGCCCTTCTTAGGAAGATGTAACTGATTGCAGCAGACGGAAGAGACACTATACACAAATTGCCTCTTAATTCGTGGGACGCTATTGCTTTCGCGATCGCAATGCCGGCGGCGGTTCAGGCTCGGCGGAACCGTCGGTTCTGGCGTCAGAGGCGGCGAAGTTCAAGCCTGATTTCGTGTTGTGGTCGATGGCCTGGCCGCGGCCCATATATATGGAAAAATCCCCGCGCACCTCGAGTTGATGGCCGGCATTGGTGAGTTGCTGGCGGGTGTCGGCTGGGACTCGGTCTTCGATCAGAATCTGGCAGCCCAGATAGAAATTGCTGCGGACCGTGAAACGTGCGGTTTCCATGGCCGCCTGCAGGTTCATGCCGTAGTCAACAACATTGGAAACGAATTGCGCGTGAGCTAATGGCTGGTTGGCGCCGCCCATGATGCCGAACCCGATGTGGTCGTCACCGTGTTCCATGAACGCGGGGATGATCGTGTGAAAGGGGCGCTTGCGTGGGGCAAGGGCGTCGGGCTGGGCGGGGTCGAGCATGAAAAGAGCGCCGCGATTTTGCAGGACGAACCCCATGCCGCGAACGGTGATGCCGGAGCCGAAGCTAGAGAAGTTGCTCTGGATCAGAGAGACGATATTGCCTTGACGGTCGACAGCGGTGAGATACGTTGTATCGCTAGAGGGAGGCGTGCCAGCCTGGGGATTGCAGTTGGCTTTGTGGGGATCTATCAGTTGGGCGCGCTGCTTCGCGTAGTCCTTGGAGAGCAAGCCTTGCACGGGGACTTTGGCGAAGCGGGGATCGGCGTTGTAGCGGGCCAGATCGGCGTAGGCCAACTTCATGGCTTCGACTCGCTTGTGAATCTCTTCTGTGCTGAGGGGGCCCGATTTCGCGGGCTGGAATCGCTCCATGATATTGAGCATTTCCAGCGCGGCCATTCCCTGGCCGTTTGGGGGAAGTTCGTAGATGGTCCATCCACGATACGTGGTGGAGATAGGATCGACCCATTCGGCAGAGAATTCTTTGAGATCCTCGGAGGACATGGTGCCGCCTAATTCGTGTTGTGTGGCCAGGATCGCTTGCGCGATTTCTCCGGAGTAAAAGGCTTGCGGCCCTTTCGTAGCGATCAGGTCGAGGGCCTTCGCTAAATCCGGATTCTTGAAGATCTGGCCCATCGCCGGGGCCTGGTCATTGATCAGAAAGACGCGGCGGGATTCAGGATCCTGCTTGAGCTTAGGGGCGGAGCCCTGCCAATCGCCGCCGATTAGTTCCTGCACGGCGAATCCGTTTTCAGCATAGAAAATTGCGGGGGTGAACAAATCTTTCCAGGGAAGGAGGCCAAAGCGCTCGTGCAGTTTGTGCCATCCTTCGACCGCGCCCGGTACAGTTACGCTGTCGATGCCTGTGGAAGGCATCTTGGTGGCGCCTTTCTTTTTCAAGTAGTCGATGGTGAGAGCTTTCGGAGCCCAACCGCTGGCGTTGATGCCATAGAGCTTGCCCGACTTGGCCTCCCACACGATCGCGAAGAGATCGCCACCGATGCCGTTCATGTCAGGTTCCATGACGCCGAGGGTAGCGTTAGCAGCAATGGCGGCGTCGACGGCGGATCCGCCGCGGGCCAGGATTTCGGCTCCCGCTTGCGAGGCTTGTGTCTGACTGGTGGCGACAATGCCGTACTGGCTGATCACCATGCTGCGGGCGTTGGTGCGGTCCTGCGAGAAGGCTGCGGTGGAGATCAATAGAAGAAGAGCGAAGGGGATGTGACGGGTCATGGACATTCCTGATGGAAAGGCATTGTGGGCGAGGAACGCGAGCGTGTCAATTCGGCGGGTACGGTGGCTCAGGTTCTGGAGGGCTGGGGCCTAGGCGACTTTCTCCGAGTGGTCTGCCGAAACAGGTTCCGGCTGCTCTTCTTCGGACTCGACCATGGACTCTACGCGCTTGAGGAGCCTGTCCAGAATTCTCTGCAGTCTGGAGCGGGGTTGTTGTTGTGAGGCTTGGAGGAGGCGTTCCCGGAGTTTTTGCAGCTCTTCGTGAGTCATTTCACTTCTACTGATTGGAACTCAGCATACCCTGCGCAGGTTTTTTTGTCATGAGGCGCGGGCGGAAAAGAACTTCTCTGGACTACACCGTAGAGACGTAGCAAGCTACGTCTCTGCACACAATTTCTACGACAATTTTTAGCCATTGAACTGACGCATGGCAGGGTGTTCGGTTTGCGGAATTTCACGCATTCGAGCCATGCGAGTGGCGCCATACGACGCACTGCTGCGGCCTGAAACGGGCTACAGACGCGTGGTTCCGGTACTTCTGACATCTAGGATGGCAGTTGCCGGTCCGGTACTCTGATTGCAGATCCCAGACAGACCCGGCCCATCGAGGAAATCCCAGCGCGGAAGTTTGCGTTCCTGATGCGGCCAAGACCGAAGCAAGATCCCAGCTTACTTCTTTCTTGAGGACTGATGCGTCATACAAAATTTGTGTCGATTCTGCTGCTATGTGCGGCAGCGGTGGGGTGTGGTGCGGGCCAAGGAGCGCAAAGCAAGCTTTTTCCCGCCTCCACTCCGAGTTCGAATTCCAATAACAACATTGCGGGTTTAACGGATAACAACACCAGCGCCGCAAACAGTTTTGTGAACCAGTCGAACGGCAACCTGGGCGCAAACAATGTCAGCAAGCTCAATGTGCACTCGCTGCTCTATTCGGGGGCGACGACCAAGATCTTTGCGCACCTGATGCTGTGGTTCGGAGGATCGAGCCACATGAATGTGGGATACAGTTCCAGTGACGCGGCCCAGATCCAGCGGCAGATTGCGGACATGATCAGCCGCGGGATCGATGGAGTAGTGATTGACTGGTACGGTCCGAACAACGCTGTCGATCAGGCCACGAAGGCGGTGATGCACGAGGCGGAAAAGCATGCCGGGTTTACCTTTGCGATCATGATCGATGCGGGCGCGATGGGAAATGCCTGCTCGGGCTGCTCATCCCAGGATGCATTGACGCAGTTGCTGCAGTATGTGGAGAAGACCTATTTCGGGTCTCCCGCGTACTTCACCATTCAAGGGCAACCGGTGGTCACGAATTTCAATGTGGACGGGTCGGTGGACTGGCAAAAAGCAAATGGAAATTTGCAGACTCCTCCGCGATTTTTGTTCCAGGACCAGGGTGGGTTCGCGCACGCCATGAGTGACGGGAGCTTCTCGTGGGTGATGCCCACCACCCCCAACTACGGATTGGAATACCTGTCGAGTTTCTACCAGACAGGACTGTCGTTCCCACGGATCGAGACGATGGGAGCCACCTACAAAGGGTTCAATGACGCGTTGGCGGGGTGGGGTTCGGGACGCGCGATCGATCAGCAGTGCGGGCAGACGTGGCTGCAAACGTTCTCGCAGATTAACAGCACGTACAACTCGGGAAGGCAGTTGCCCTACCTGCAACTGGTCACATGGAACGACTACGAGGAAGGTACCGAGCTGGAATCGGGCATCGATAGCTGCTTCTCTCTGGAGGCGTCGGTCTCGGGCAACACGCTGGAGTGGACCACGATCGGCAACGAGAACACGGTCGATCATTACGCGGTGTACAGCAGCCAGGATGGGCAGAAGCTGACGCCACTGACGCAGACGCAGGCGGGGACGCATTCGGTCGATCTGTGCAGTTTGTCGTTGCCTGCGGGAAATAACTCGCTGTATGTGCAGGCCGTGGCCAAGCCTATGCTGGCGAATCGCATGCCTGCGCCGGTTAGCTATACGCCTGCGTGTGGTGCGGCGCACTGATTAACAAGGACGGGCTTGGGGCTTACTGATCAGGGATCAGTATGGTCAGGCGTGCGTCCAATCGCACGCCTGCGCCCGCTAGCCGTACTCCTGCTTCTCCGACTGCGGAGCTTACGAAAGCAGGGGCTAGGGACTGGGGATCAGGGATCAGCTTTCTTGTTTCGTGCGCGTCATTCGCGGGAGCAGGATTAGGATTAGTCCATAGAATACGAAGGAAACTACGAGGGAGGCGGGATTGCCAAATCTCAGATCTTCCAGCACGAGTTTGAGTGTGCCCAGGGCGACTGCAGCGTAGGCGATCCAGCGAAGTTCGAGATGGCGTCGACGCGACGCTACCCCGAGAACTAAAGCCAGCAGACAAATCACCACTGTACGGATCATCGACAAATGAGAGGCGGCTAGTTCGATCTGGCCTGAGGCGACACGGACTGTTGCGGCCACCGCCCAGCCTGCGATGGTGAATGCCGCGATCCCGGCGGGAACCAGCCAGAGCAGACGTCGCCGGCCCTGATCCATCTCTTTGCGTGACTCCACGGCATAGCAGAGGGCGGCAGACAATGCCACTGTCCAGGCGCGCCAGTCTGGAGAGGCGGGGACAGTTCCGGCTAGAGAGTTCCAGACGTAAGAGGGAAGCGAAGATACGGACACTGCGGCGGCCAGATAGAAGGATGCATGTAGTCCCAGGCTGAGCTTTGCGGTGCGGGTGTATAGGACAGCGGTCAGCAGGGCAGCTGCACAAAGGAAGGGAATTTGAAAGTTGTCCGGCAGGAGCAGGAAGGCTCCAGCGACTAGAAGCGCAGCGGCCCAGGTCGCAGAGACTCGGCGGTTGCGGGTATGGGACTCGGCGGCGAATCGTGACAGGGTTCCCCAATAGGAAATTCCGGCGAGCAGCAGAAAGAGAACTCCGAGCGCCGGAGCGGCGGCGTTGTGGGATGCTCGCAGGATGCCGAACGCGGCGAGTCCGAATGATGCTGCCAGCTGGGCGATCTCGAAAATCGAAATGCGGTGGCGTTGAACGAACATGCGGAAAGTGACGCCGATGCCATAGATTGCGGGCAGAAGAGCGCACACAGCTATTAAGGTTGAGGGCGCAACCGACCGATATCCTTCCGGCACATTCTCCGACCCCAAAATATACAGAGATAACCAGAGGGTGAAATCTGCCGCCATAGCGGGGATGACACGAAACGTGAGCTCATGGCCAAGGCAGGCGCTGGTTTCAACGGCAGCGGCAATGGCCAGCAGGGCCAGAGTGAGAGGTATCAGTTCGCGGGTTCCAACGATGAGGGCAACAGCGGTGCTTGCGGAGGCCAGAGTTGCGATCCAGGGAATCACTTGCAGGTCATGGCGGGAGGCGAGCACGAGCGTCAGGACGATGAATGCGACCAGGATGCTTGCGCTAGCTGTAGCCGGCATCGATTGAAAACGCACTGTCGCTTCCCAGAGCATGGGCGAGAGAATGAGAGTGGAGGTGACGGCGTAGGTCACACTGGCAAATCGATCGTTAGTGCGTGCACTCCAGATCATCCAGAAGCAGGCGTAGAGAATGGCAATGATCAGGACGGGGAGTTTGGGAACGGAGCCGGATTCTGCGAGAGCGCGGAGCAGGAAAGCTCCGGCAAAGCCGAGGACAGCTTTTCCGACGGTGGGGAAGGCGCGGGCAGAGGATTCGAGTTCGGGCAACCCGCGCGGCGGCGAGGCCCGGCGTGCGACAAGCGGTGTGGGTGTAGGCCGCGCCTCTGGTTGAGGCAAACGTTCGGCGATGACAAAAGATTCCAGGCTCGCGATGCGCGATTCGAGATCGCGGAGGCGATCGCCGAGTTGTTCGACGACTGAGGTAAGGCTGTCGACGGCTTGCGGCATGTGGAACTCCGCACGTGCCTCGTACAGAGGCTAGCTAGCTGCGTGCACCGGAATTTCTTCGGAGGCGGAGATAGACTCAGCGTCCGTCCAGGGCGGCAGGATTTTTACCAGGATCCAGAGAATTATGAAGGGAAGAATCATCAGTATGATTGCGGTAAGCAGGCCTTCTCTGGTGGCAAAACCCATCTTGTAGCTGGTGTATCCGAGGAAGCTCTTGGAGAACAGCTGTCCGCCGATGACGACGTTCCAGCGCATAGCGAAAATTCCAATGACAGTCAGACATCCGGCGAGGGCGTAGATGCGCTTGCGCACGGAGTCGGTGAAGGAGAAGAGTTGGGTCAGGCCGAGCAGGGCGATGGGAGTCAGCGTGCCGAGCAGGATCTGGACGATGACTTGCGAAGTCCAGAGGCGGGTATGAACCATGAAATCGAGACTGCGGAATGATTCGTCGGCTTCGTAGATACGCTGCAACAGATCGAGCATCTCCAGGCTGAAGTCGATGATGAAGGTGTACATCAGGTCCTGTGCGATCTTATCGAGGCAGCGGATATCGATTTGCTGTCGGCGCAAGCGACTGGAGAGCATGTAGAGCAACATCACTGCGGCGATACCCGAGACCATCGCGGAAAAGATGAAGACGATCGGCATTAGCGGCGAAGACCACCAGCGATTGGCTTTCACCGAGCCGAAGATGAAGCCGACGTAGCCGTGCAGCAGAAAAGCGGATGGAATACCGATGAGGGTAATGAAGTATCCGAGGCGTTCGTCGATGCGGAGAGAGCGTTCGGTGAGCACATCCGATCCGAGGGTAAGAATCTTGTAGATGAGTCGGGGCAGACCTTTCTCAGTTTTGGATTTCACGACGATGTCGCAGCGGTAGTCGAGCCAGATTTCCAGCAGCAGAACGGCCATCAAGTACCAGAGGTAAACAAATCCGAACATGGCCATAGCGGAGGAGCGATGCGGGGTGAGATACATTTCCAGCGATCGCTCGGGGTGGCCGAGGTGCAGTTGCAGGGGCAAGGGCGCGACGAGCAGGAAGGAAAGCGCGGTGAGCAGGGCGAGGCGGTAGGTCGGTTTGACGGCCTCGACCCGGAAGACGCGTTCCAGGGAAGCGAGAATGAAGGCGCCGGCGACCAGTCCCGTGATGAAGGGATAGAGGACGATGAGGACGCTCCATTGGAGCTCGACCTCGTTGGGATACATGAAGCCTTGGACCGGGATTTGCAACGAGCCTCCTTACCGCGCTGAGTTCATCTCCTCGAAAGTCATCTCACTGAACCGTCCATGCCGTTGTAGAAAACCTTCGCGCCGGTGGCCATGTGCGGCTTCAGTATCTGCACGGAATGGGTGCGCAGATATTCGTGAATCGGATCTTTAGGATTCTTTAGATCCGCCAACTGGCGCGCGCCGGTGGGACACACTTCAGCGCAGGCCGTGGTCAATCCCTTAGTGATGCGGTGATAGCAGAGCGTGCATTTGTCTGCGGTATTGGTTTTGGGATTGATGAAGCGGCATCCGTAGGGACAGGCCTGCACGCAGTAGCGGCAACCCAGGCAATAATTTTTGTCCACCAGAACGACGCCGTCGGGACTCACAAACGTCGCCCCCACGGGACAGACTTGAGTGCAGGGTGAATCGGCGCAGTGGTTGCACAGTTTCGGGACGAAGAAATTCTTCCCGCTGGGATCCTGATCCAGTGGAAAACCGTCTTTGCCGCCGTTGGGAGACTCGACGTGAGGCCGCTCGATGGCGTAATCGGTGACGTGGTAGCGCTCAATCCAGGTGCGGTAGTAGCCCTCGGGGACATCGTTCTCCTGGGCGCAGGCGCGAACGCAACTGCCGCAGCCGATGCACTCGGTGATGTCGATGAGCATTCCCCACCAATGGTCTGAGGTCTTGTAATTGGGAGAGAGCTCAGGCGTGCCGGCGCGCACAAACTCCCAGGCGACCGCAGCGGCAGGCAGGAGGGCGAGCAGACGACGGCGAGTGATGTCCATTATCTTTTTGCTCCCGTCGCCGGTTTGGCCTGGTCTTGGATTTTTGGGCGATGCGGCTGATGGCACGTATTGCAGGCCAGACCGCCGGAGTGATCGGCGCTGGCGACCTGCGGGAAGGAGCGGGGCTTGGCGGAGTTGGCCTCGTGACAACGCGCGCAAATCACGCCGGTATCGGGCAGGGGAGGCTTGATGGAAGCGGGATCGTCAGCGTGCCTGGCTTGTGGGCCATGGCAAACCTCACAGTGAAGTCCCGCATGCCTGCCTAATTTCTTCTGATCGACTACATCGGTGTGACAGCCCTCGCAGACTTCGTGACCGGCATGGGCTACCGGGCGGGCCGCCACTTCGGCGATGGCATCTCCGCGGTAGTGTCCGTACTGGCCGAAGGATTTGGGAACGACAGCGGCCCGCAAAACCACGAAGGCGACGACCGCGATCAGCATGACGGCGGCGAGCCGAAGCAGGTGCTCGATGTCCTTGAACAAAAGTTTCACCTTTGGCGCGGGAATTGCACGCCTCATTGGTGCGCGGCGAAAGCGCAATGATCTTCGATAACGGGAATCCGTTGAGGGAACGATGATTGAAGTCACAGAAGCAAGTGATGGCAGTCACGCTTTGAATCACAACCGGCGTCAGGATCGTGAATCTCTCAACGAGTTTGGCGGTATCGGATGGCAAAAGCAGGCGTTACCGGAAAAAGCTGCCGCCTTGAAATTGTGTGACGGGAATCACACGACGCGAAGTTTTTTCGGTTCCCGTATCGGCAGTTACTTTTTTTCCCAGCAAGCTGTAGTGGTTCGGTTCGTCAAGAATTCAGTAAACCGGCTTCTTTTTTAAACATTCACAGTGGTAACGAAATGGAGACCGAGCATGAAAGGGTTGAAGTGGGTTGCAGTAGCTGTTGTGTTTTTCAGTATCGGAGCCGTCGCACAGACATCGACATTTACTTTCAAGCCGATTCTCTTGACCAACGGGTGGAAGGTGACCGGCACGATCACCACAGATGGAACGGTAGGCGCGCTGACCGCTGTCAATATTTTGGATTGGAATCTGAAGGTCGTTCAGACAACGGACTTGACCTGGACGGAAAAGGACAGCAACGATCTAAACATTTCCGGGGTGACCAGCGATGGGACGCGCATTTTCGTTAAGACATCGCCGGACGGCGTACTGGATGGTGGGACGCTTTTCTTCGGCCGGGCAGGGGGTGCGGGTGGGGTAGGAACCAATGCCGTGCTCGCCGACTTCACTCAACTCAGTGTGAATCTGGGTTATGTCGG
>QHVR01000341.1 GCA_003223595.1 Acidobacteriota bacterium | reverse complement strand
GCCGGAGGTCAACTTCAGATTGGGATCCCCGGAATGCGCCCCACGTTTGTGACCCTGGCGGATTTTACGGATCCAACATACCCGGATGGATTTGCTAATTACTATCGCGGGAACTATGGGGTGATGGGAGAGAAGTTTCCCCTGGTCGCGCCGACGGTCAACAAGTATGTGGTAGCCAGGCGCTAG
Source organism: Acidobacteriota bacterium (assembly GCA_003223595.1). GTDB lineage: Bacteria > Acidobacteriota > Terriglobia > Terriglobales > Acidobacteriaceae > Sulfotelmatobacter. Next base: position 100 of record QHVR01000341.1, on the reverse strand, counting down.
TTGAGGAGTTGCGGGACTCAGCCCCCGGTGGCGAGTACGCAAACGGGGGCTACATCGATGACGCGAAAGATGGACAACGCAAGAGGCTGTCCCTAGCTGA
>QHVR01000624.1 GCA_003223595.1 Acidobacteriota bacterium | reverse complement strand
GGTGGATCGACGATGAAGCGCAACAGGTTCACGCCGTTGAAATGCAGCAAATCTCCAATCGGACTGGGGCCGGTGCGGTCGTAAAACACTCCGCCGCCTCCCCGGATTACGGTCTTGCCCTTGCGGGATGGTGCCCATGCGAAGCTCACCCTGGGAGCAAAATTGTTGGGATCATCGTGAAAATAGTTTTGCCAGTAGTAGCGCATTCCAAGATAGAGCGAAAAGTTGGGAAGCACGCGGATATCATCTTCAAAGAACCCACACAGCACTCTCTCGAGGAACGTGACGTGACCTCGGCCGGTCTGCAGGAAATAGGTGGAGGGACTAGCAGAGGAAAAATCCGCGGCGCTCTCGAAGGTGTAAGCGCCGCCACGATTGGTGAAATCGTCGAGGCCGCGGCGGCTGATATCCGGCACATCGATTCCGAGACTGATCTGGTGCTTGCCGTTAGCATAGGTCGCGAAGTCGGTGCCGTCGAAGTGATACTCCGTGCGGCGGGAATCCGCCTGCGCCCCCCCCGCCGTAAAAAGTCCTGACACCGCGATCTGGGGATCGGGCCTTAAGCTATTCACGACGCTGTCGTAGTGGCCGACTAGAAACCGGGTCTGGTGCAGCCAGTGAGGCGAGATCTGGTGCAGATAACTGACATTGATTTCATGTTCGAGAAAATGCGTGTCGGTTGCCGCGCTGGGCAGGACCGTGCCTCCGACTCCCTGGTTTTGCGACGAGCGATGCTCGTAGGAATAGCCAAACCAGAATTGGTCGCCATTGGCGAGATCGTGAAAGACACGTCCCGAGCCGAAGAAGTGATGCGTGGGATTGGGAACGCTCTGAGCGAGAGTGCCGAAGCCCAGCGATTCGGCTGCCGAGAGCGCGGTAGGATCGACGATTGCCTGCTGATCGAGCAGATCGTCATCGAGAGCCAGCAGGAAGCTCGTACGTTTGCTGTGGCCCAACGGCCCGGTCACAGATCCTTCGTAATACTGGCGACGCTCCGGCGGCTTCACCAGCGCAAAGGCATTGCTGGCGTCGAACGCGGCGTCGCGAAACATAAAATTCAACGAGCCGTGGTAGTTGGGAGTGCCGCCTTTCGTGATAATTTCCAGCCGGGCGCGGCCAGGTCGCGAGAATCGCGCAGAGTATGGATTGTTATTGATCCTGACTTCCTGCACCGCGGATGGGGTTACCCCGGGCCCGTTTTGTCATCGAGAAAGCGCGACATGGCCGTGATGTAGTCCTGATCGAAGACAGGCACGCGGTCGAGGGCATTGCGATCGATCGTATTGGCGTTTTGGTTGTCGCTGGTTGCGGTGCTGACGAGCGGAACGTTGGCGCCGGCGACGGTTACAGTTTCGGCCTGCACGGCAATCTGAAGCACGACGCGAACTGCGTTGCTTTTCCTGTCGGCGACCGACGCCTGCAAGTGAGCATCGACGAAGCCGTCCGCATGGACGGCCAGTTGGTAATTCCCCGGAATCAGATTTGCGAGCCGAAAGGCTCCCACGGCATCAGTCTTCGTCTCACCGAGAACGTTTGCACCTTGACTGACTGTGACTTGCGCGTTCGGGATGGAAGCGCCCGAGGGATCGACCACACTCCCGCTGAACGCGCGAACCGCGCCAGGCACGGAGCCCCGGCTACCAGGGAGCGCGTCCTGCGCTCCCACCGGGCCCACGGCTAAAACAACGGCAGCGATGATGAACAACGAGCAGTGCGTCACACTCGGAAAGCCTGACTCCATCTGGGGCGCGCTATCAGCGAGCATAGCGTCATAAACTGAAACTCGCCTGAAATTCCTCGACTACAGTGTTTGCCGGATAGGCCGGTACATGAAACGCCTGAGATACTTTGAGCACATCCGAACTTCCAGCGCAAAACATTGCTGCCGGGGAATTGTGGAGAGTAAAACATCCGTGTCTTCGAAAAAGAATAAAGCCAGCACTACGCTCCCAGGCAGAGTTGAAAAAGTAATCCGTCCTCACCCTCAGACCGGGGAACCGGAAAAGGCCCAGATCGCGGTTGAAGGCGCCGACCATCTCTATCGTGAGATTCGAGTCCCCAACACGCTTGAAAACGAAAACGGCGAGAAGGTGAAGCTCAAAGAGGGCGCCGAGGTCGACGTAAAGATCGAGGCTGACGCGATGGTGACGAGCAATGCAGACGGCGGCAAAGCCCAGCGTCCACTCTGAACACTAGGCGATTCTCTAGTCATTTTGCTAGCTCTTCTGGCGGCGCAGGTTTCACAAACTTGGCATCGTCCACCGGGACGTTTTGCTGCATTTCGCTGACTTGAATTGTGAAGCGTCCGCCGGGCCGGGACAAGGTCCAGCGATACGGCACCTTAACCCCGCTCACGTCGCGGTAGTCACTGTAATCAATTTCCGTCGGAAGCAAACCCAGCGCGGTATCTCCATAGCGGATCAATCGCAGCAATAAGCCGGATTGCTGATCGAAATAAACATGAATCGGCGGCTTTCCTTCGCGCTGCCCGACGACCTGGTACGCCTCGTAATCGCCAATCTTTTCCGTTCCGCGTACTTTCATTTGGGTAAACATTGTTTTCAACTGTGTTGCCAGATGCAGGTTGGCGTCGATCGCGGCTCCATCCAGATCACTGCCATGCATCTCGCGGATGGGACGTCCTGGCATTCCCAGCCAGCCTTCGTGCCCGTTGAACGCGGTAACGCTGTCGCCTTCCGGCATATGGGTAAAAGAGACGCGCTCGTCCGGAGCCTTGCAGTAGATATCGATGGGTAATGACTTGCCCTCGAAATCAATCGTGCCCTTCAGCACGCGCGTCGTAACTTTGTCGATGGCAGCGGATCCTCCCAGGGCCCGAATATACTTCTCGAGTAACTGATCGGCAGCGGGCCCGGAGTTTTCTTTCGTCCCTGTTTGCGCTGCTTCAGCGTGCGCATGCTGAGGCTGTCCCGCGGAGGCTGGGGCCTGCTCGGTCGCCACTGCGGGAATAGCCTGCGGGTGCGCGTTTCCGCGGTGGCACGAGTAGCACGTCACCTCGCGATGCCCTTCGAAATTATCTTTATTGATGGCGAACATCATCTCCATCATCTTGCGTGCCGTCTGCTTGGGTTTCTTGTCGTCTTTGTCGAAGGCCTTCGGTTCGTGACAAAACTCGCATTCCACGCCCAGCGACGCGCTGATGAACTGCATGGTAGGAATCAGTTGGTCAGCGGGAATACCTTTCAGTACCTGGATGTTCTTGAATTGTTCTTCGGCTTTCTTCGTGCTTGCGTTGGCAGGGGACAGCACTGCGGGCGCACCATGAGGAGCTTGGGCCTTGTCCTGCTTGAGAGCTATGGCTGATGCTGCGAGCACGGCGGCAACAACAAAAACAGCGGACAAGCGGATGCGTTCGCTCAACCTGGACCCTCCTGAGAAAAAGCAGTCTACCAGCTTCAAGGCCGGTTGCTGTAGACGTACTTGCCCGAAACCTCGGCCACAACAGAGCGCTGCGGCAGAATCGCATCCACTTTGGATTTCAGATGCGGAGGAACAAACAGGAAGATGCGGCCGCGGCTGTTCCATGCCTGCAGCAAGTCGGAATCAGAAAGATAGATGTGCGGTGCGTCTGGGAAGGTGGATCCAAACCACATGGAAGTGGTTCGTCCTTCGACCAACTCGATCGGGCGTTGCAGATAAACCAATAGAGAGGATCCAAAGGCCTGGTCGCCGTAGATCATGACGCGATCGCCGGGTTGTTGCCGCGCGGAGATCTTCTCGGCCAGATCTTTGGACGACAGGTAGGGTCCAAAACGTCCCAAAGCGATATGGGCCGCCACCAGGAACACAGCCATCCCCAGGCCCAACATCCAGGTTGCAGCGTAGTGCCTGCGCCGAAGGCGAAGCAAGAACGAGACAGCTGGTGCAATCAGCAGCGTGATTGCTGCCAGACCTGCCGGCAGGCGCAGCGCGGCAAAAGACGCGTAGCTCAAATCGAGGATGTGCGAGGTCGAGAGCGTGTCGCTTGCCATGTCGTGCTTAGCCAGGACGCTTCCGATATCCGGTTGAAAGGGCAAGTGCCGCGATTGCCATAGCAGAGTCAGCAAAGTAATGCCGGCGGCAACTCCGATCGCAGCGATAAGTCCAGCCGAAACCCTGAGCCATCCTTCACGCAGACCTGTGTCGCATTCCCTGCATTCGTAATGGCTGATGGCCTGTGCCAATAGCATCACCACTGGGAAGTAGGCTGGAAGCGTGTAGTACTCCTGGTTGGTGGAGACGGCGAAGAAAATCAGCACGAATCCCGCGAGGATGTAGCACATGAGTCGTGTGCGATCCTGAAAGGTGGACCTGCTTTTTCGAGTCTCGACCGCGGTCCGAATGGCTGCCGGAAGATAAAAGCTCCACGGAAATAGCCATACCAGGTGCAAGGACCAGTACAGCGCCCAGGGAAGTTTGTTGTAGTCGCGCGGGTAGCGCTTGCCGAGAAATCGCAGGAAGTGTTCGTTGACGAAGTAGAACCAGAAAAACCCGTGTCCCCCCTGTCCGCCGGTGTTGCGGAGGCCGGCGAGAATGTGCCAGGGCGCGGCGATCACCAGGAATAAAAGAAAGCCGGACGCCAGGCGGAACTCTCTCCAGCGCCGCCACTCTCCTGTGATCAGCAGGTAGAAAAAAGCGGTGCCTGCCGGAAACACGAGTGCGATCAAGCCCTTGGTCAACACACCCAGGGCGATGCAGACGTAACCCGCATACCACTTCCACGCCGGACCTCGGTCTTCGAGAGCGGATAGCCAGAAATAGAGGGATGCCGCGACCAGCAGGCTGAGCAGCACGTCCGGAATGAGAATGCGGGTAAAAAGAAATACTCCGGCCGCCGTGTAGACGAAGAGGCCGGCGTAGATTCCAGCTCGCTCGCCAAATGCGCGCGTACCCCAGACGATCGCCAGAATGCCGAGCAGCATGACGGAGAGCGCCATGGGCAAACGAGTAGCGAACTCATTTACTCCGAAAAGTTGATAACTGCCCGCAACCAGCCAATATGGCAGCGGAGCCTTCTCCAGATAGCGCACGCCGTTGATGTGCAGGGTGACGTAGTCACCGCTTACATACATCTCGCGCGCGGCCTCGGCATGGCTGCTGTCGGCGTCATCGAGCAGTGGCGGCGAAAAGAGACTTCCCAGGTACACGGCGGCAAACACCAAGGCCAGCACCCAGTAAGAGGCCGTCCGCAGTCGCGGAGGAACCTGCACCGTCTTCTCAGGAATGGGTAGGGTAGAAATGGCGCTCAATTCGGCTGTTCCCATTCAAGTGTTACAGAGGAAGCGCTTGGCTCGCAAATGCGAAGCGCACCACAGGGGAGACAGAGGCACACAGGGGAATTCGCTATGAGATACCGTGAGCTCTGTGCTGAGTTTTTTAATTGGTCGCGCCTACGGTCACTTTGCGCGTTTCGGCAGCGCGCCCCGCTCGAAGAATTGCCACTTATCCATTTCCGCCGGAATGGCGACATCGAAGAATCCCACCATCATTTCATCCGAAGTCTGATCTCCCCAGGTGACCGTTTTGGTGGGATCAGGGTTATGCGGATTGTTCTTCGAATTGTCATACCACGCGATGGCGCTCAGTTTGGTTCCAGCCTTCAACAATCGCGGCTCCGCCAGGCGGTAGCTTAACTGCCAGTGGAAATGGTAGTTGACGCGCAGCAGAACCTCGACGCTGCCGTCATCGTGCACGATGTCGTACTCGAAGCGCTTACCCCGGAGATGCATGTGCGGGAACAGGCTGAGCAGGGTCGCATCGTGCGGCAAAGTGCCCTGCACCTCCACGCGGAAATTGTCAGCACCCGGAGGGATGATCAGCGCATGATTGTTCAATTGTAAGGTGACTACGCGCTGCTTTGGCGGCGTCTGGGCAAAGATCATTCCGATGCTGGTTCGATCCTCATCCGCGGTGCCGTTGGTGGTGTAATGCATCTGGAAAACGAGGTCTGAGCGTGCAGGGACGAATTTCGCCATGCCGTCCGGCCATTGATCCGGCGAACTGCCGGGCGCATAAACCAGCAACAAGTCGCTGGTGGTCTCGTGCGCCTGCCGCTGTTCGATCGGATCGCTCAGGGTAGAGGCTGTGAAAGGCACGCCTACCGGCGCATGCCGCAACCACTCGGAGTCGGGTGGGCGGATGTAGACCACCGCGTGATGCACGTGAGCCGGACTGCCTGGGCGAAACTCCGACATCTGCACCCACCGGTTTTGCGCGAAGTGGGTGGGCACGATCTCGTAGGTGTATTCGACTTCGCCGTGAGCTGGCAGGGGCACCGCTTTGGGCATCGTCAGTATCAGATCGGGCTGAGGGATGTTCCAGCCTTCTGTCCACTTTCGCGCTGGGGGAGCATCGTGCGAATCTCCCGATGCAGCACCCAGCTTGGCCCACGATGTCAGGGTGGCGATCTCAGCTTCACTGAGTGACGGATCATTCGCAAAATGCCCATAGCGCGGATCCGCGAACCAGGGCGGCATCATCTTCATCTCGACCGCGTTGCCGATCGCGTTTGCCCAAGGCCGAGTCTGCTCATAGGTGACCAGCGGCATCGGCGCGACTTCTCCGGGGCGATGACAACTCTGGCAATGGTTCTGCAGGATGGGCAGTACGTCGCGATAGAACGTGGGCTGGGCGGTCTTTTCTATGGGCTTGGTTGCGGGCGCCTGCAGAACGGAGATTGCAGCTGAGAAGATTGCCAGCACTGCCGCAATTCTCACGACCGCAGGAACTCCAGGGTTAAGGCCCACGCCTGGCGGCTGATTCCGTTTTTCTGCGCACCCTCAGACATCTCGCAGTACCTTTCTCCCCTGCTAGTCTCGCATAAACGCAGATCCTCGGGCGCAGCACATTTCCGCCCAAAAATGCTACAGTCAACAGTTCATGTCTGCCCCCGATAGCATTTTTGTGCGCGCTTGCAGATCGCAACCGGTGGAACGGACGCCGGTATGGTTCATGCGGCAGGCCGGGCGCTATATGGCCGAGTACCGGGCCGTGCGCAAGCAGCATTCCCTTTTGGAAATATGCAAGAAGCCCGCGCTGGCGGCAGAGGTGACCATCACCGCGGCGGAAATCCTGGGCGTTGATGCCGCCATTATCTTCGCGGACCTGCTGCTGCCGCTTGAAGTCATGGGGCTGCCCTTTCACTTCTCCACCGGCGAAGGTCCGGTCATCGAAATGCCGCTTCGCTCGAAGGCCGATATCGATCGCCTACGCACCGATCGTGCCGGCGAACTGGGCTATGTTTCGGAAGCGGTTGCCCTGGTGGCGAAGCATTTCGCCGGACGCGTGCCCGTCATCGGATTCTGCGGCGCTCCCTTC
>QHVR01000623.1 GCA_003223595.1 Acidobacteriota bacterium | reverse complement strand
CGCGCAGGTTCTCCGAAAACTCCGGCACGGTATTTTTCCCGCCAATCTCGATCAGCACCTCGTCCATGTGCACGGGCTGAGTCTTGTCCTCAGCTTGTTTCGGACGCCCATCCATCGAAGCCTGAGCAAAATCCCCGTCCTGCAGCGGACGTCCTTCCACCGACGTGTACGTCGCATGCTGCTCGCGAACGCTGTTCAGCGCCTCTTCCACTTCTTCGTCCTTCACCTCAATCGCGGGATGCTCCGCCCGCAGCTCTTTATAGCCCTCGACCTTGATCTCCGGCATGATCTCGAAGCTGGCCTTGAAGCGCAGCGGCTCGCCCTCATGAATGTGCAGATCCGTCACCCGCGGCTGCGACACCGGGACTAATCCCTGCTTCTCCGCCTCTTTGCGGAAATAGCGCGGCACGAGCGCTTCCACCACATCGCTCTTCAGATCTTCCTTAAACCGCTGCCGGATGATGGACGGTGGCACGTGTCCGGCGCGAAATCCAGGCAAGCGCGCTACCTTCTGATACTTCTGCACAATCGCTTCGGTCTCGCGGCTAACTTCCTCGGCAGGAATTTCCACCGAAATCTCGCGTTTGACCCCGTCTTTTTGAATGGTTTCTGTGGGACTCACGTTTTACCTTTCCGTGCACATAACAACGCAGGGCAACTTCGTGGCTGGACGGCCCCGCCGAGCTTCTGGCCCGGCCAAATGCAAATGCCGTTCCTTTGAGTTTAAAGATAGAAGGAGAGGAGCGTCAAACCGCTAACACACCATTATGTTTGTGTAGGGGCGGACGCCCTCGTCCGCCCCGCCGAGCAATGCGAGGCGTGCATGCGCATGGCTTAGTACAGCAGTGGCCCACCTCCAGCTTGGGAGCGCGGCTCCTTCAGCAACCCGAGACGAGCGCCGATAGCGGTATATTCAACGAGGATGCGCGTTCACAATATTGCTCTCTCCTCCCATGGAACTGAGGCAAGCGATCCATGCAGAGAGTTCCGTCGCCGCCTTTCAAATATCCGGCGCACCGCTCTCGTTGCGCTGGTGCTGACGCTGGCCTCGAGCACGGCTCTATCGCAGAATCTGTCACTCGGATCACGAGAGGCGAGGCCGGTCCCGCCATGGCTTCAGCGCTCCAGCATTTACGAACTGTGGCTGAACGCATTCAGCGCGGAAGGAAATCTGCGTGGCGCGATTCCCAGGCTGAAGCAGATCGCGGACTTGGGCGCGACCATCATTTATCTGGGACCGATTGCCAAGCGATCCGCAAATCCGAAGGCATCGCCATACAGCATCGCGGACTATAACGCGATTGACCCTGAGTGCGGCACCGAACAGGACCTTCGCGATTTTGTGGCTGCCGCCCACAAGCTGAACCTCAAGGTGATGCTGGACATCGTCTACTATCACACCGCGCCCGACAATGTGATGATGCGGACGAATCCGGATTTCTTTGTAAAGACGGAGGATGGAAAGGTCGCCCGAGGCTTCTGGCCTCAGCCGTTGCCGGACTACAGCAAGCCGGCGGTGCGCAAATATCTGATCGACAGCCTCGTTCACTGGACCCGCGACTTCGCGATTGATGGGTTTCGCTGCGATGTCGGGGGTGGCATCCCAGAGTCTTTTTGGGTCGATGCCAGGAAGGAGTTGGACAAGGTCAATCCCGAGGTGATTTTGTTATCGGAAGCGGATCGTCCTGACGATCAACTTGAGGCGTTCGATGCCAACTACAATTTCCACTATTATCTGGCGCTCCGCTCCGTGATGCGCGATGGAGCTCCCGCGACAGACGTGCGCAAGAGCTGGGAAACCATGCACGCCACAATGCCGGCGGGATCCAGGCTGCTGCATTTCAGCGACAATCACGACTGGCCCCGCGCGGTAACGCTGTTCGGCCAGAAGGGAGCCCTGGCCGCCTCGGTGCTAAATTTCACGCTCGACGGCGTTCCGTTTCTTTACAACGGGCAAGAGGTGGATGATGCGACAGCAACGGCCTGGAGAAAGCTCGCTCCAATCAGGTGGTCCGATCCCGGCAATCCTGCCAATCAAAAATCGATTGACGCGACTCTGAGCATGTACAAGAAGCTGTTCGCGATGCGCGCATCCGAACCGGCCCTAACCTCAGGCAGCGTTATCTGGATTAATAACGACCAGCCAGACAGCGTGCTGAGCTTTCTGCGGAAGCTCGGCAACGCGGAAATTTTGGTCATGCTCAATCTCTCCAATCGTAATGTGCACGTCACCATTGACTTACCGGTGATGAACTACTACGCAGTTCAGAATTTACTAAGTCCGGAAAAAACCTGGTTCTCGCTCTATTCAGGCCGCGTATCTGCTGATCTGGGCGCCTTCGGCTACGTTGTCGGTAAAAAGATTCCGCTTGCGCCCCTGGAACAGTAGGCAAATAGACGGAAATGTCACCATTTTCCTGGTACGAACCCCAGAGCCCTCAACGTTTCTAGAGCCGGGGTTCATTCAAGCCCGATTGTCCCCTGAGCGGGCACAACGTTGCCAGCAACTAATTTGAATCGCACCCCAAAGAGAATCGCAACGCAGCACACACCTCATTCATTCGCGCGGAACTAAGCTGCGCCACCCGTTTCCCGAGCCGTTGTTGCGACACCGTCACTGCATTGTGCAGGTTCACTGCGCAGGGGAATTTCATGCCGTCATCCTCATTCAGAACGACTTCCGATGGCACGCCCCGAATAGTGGACGTAACGGGCGCGACCGTGACCGTGGATAAATAAGCGATCGCGCTGTTACGGGTGAGCACGAGCGCCGGTCGTTTCTTGTCGGGCGCGGCAAACTGATAAAGCCGAACTTCACCTCGCGAAATCCGGCCCCGGACTATTCTTCCGGCCACGTGGCCTCCGATTCCCAAACCTGCGCATCCGTTTGCGGCTGTCGTGAGTAGCCCTGGCGGTCGCGCTCTTCACTGGCTCGTAGTTCCAACCTGCGGAGATGTTCCCGCAAAGCATCCCGCACCAATGCGGACCGGTTTCGCTTTGTGCGCTTAGCAGCTTGGTCGGCGGCGTGTAACAGCTTTTTATCGAGCACGATTTGAACGATTTGCATAGTG
>QHVR01000622.1:2192-5436 GCA_003223595.1 Acidobacteriota bacterium | reverse complement strand
TCACGTTGGAAGCTGATGGCTTGCTACATGGGAAGGCGGAACGGGTCGGGGATTTCGAGTTCATGGTCTCAGTGCGCGATGGAAGCCAACCGCAGCAAGCGGTGCAGAAGGGTTTTTTGCTGCGAGTGCGATCGGCCTTGAGCCTGAAGTGGAAGACTCCGGCGCATGTCACCGGGAGCCGGATCGAGGGCAGCGTGGAGGTTTCCAATACTACTCCCGACGACATTGATTTGACCTTCATCGTCATGGCCGTGCAGGACAATGGGCGCGCGACGGCGATCGGGTATCAACGTCTCGTGCTGCGACGAGGCATGCTGGAGCAGGAGTTGCCTTTTGGCGAGACGTTGCCGCGTGGAAGCTATGTGGTTCATGTCGATGCTGTCGGAGAAGTCGCGGCTAAAAACTTGATTTATCGAGACCGGATGCAGACACCAGGAGCCCTGCAAGTGAGCGTCGGACCTTAGTGGCTTATTCACCACAGGGGACACAGGGGCGTTTCCACTCAGGTAATCACGTCCCATAGTGATGCAGATCACACACGCCCGTGAGGGAAATAACCCAAAGTGGGGTTTTTGAACATAGGGCCTTCTGACGCTCTCGGAGCTCCGGCACCGGCTAAAGCACTAAGAACAAAGGGAATCTTGCATTTCCCACGAGCAGGCGAGGAATGGCGCGGAGATTGCCATATCCCTGGTGTGGGTTGAGGCGCAACACGGCACTTAGCGAGCCTTGGCTCAGGGGGAGGTTGTCTAATGCGAGCTCCTTATGGTCTCACCATTCTTGATAATTGCCTGACGTGCCCCGTCCGCAGCGAACATTTATTCTGCAATCTTTCTCCACAAGCCGGACAGCGACTCAACGAAATTAAATCCACCGCCGTGTACCCCAAAGGGGCGATGCTGTTCATCGAGGGACAGCAACCGCGGGGCGTTTTTGTCCTGTGTACGGGTAAGGTGAAGCTGTCGACGTCGTCGCGAGAAGGCAAGACGATCATCACCAAGATCTCGGACTCAGGGGACGTTCTGGGCCTGAATGCAGTGGTTTCGAACCGTCCGTACGAGGTCACGGCCGAGATGATGGAGCCCGGACAGGGGAACTTTATCCCCCGCGATTCGCTGATGCACATGCTGAAGGATCACCCGGAAGTGGCGGTGAGGATCGCACAACAGTTGAGCCGGAACTACTTTACAGCCTACGAGGAGATCCGCACCCTGGGACTGACGGCTTCGCCTTCGGAAAAGTTTGCCAAGCTGCTGCTGTCGTGGTCGACCAAGACGGCGCAGAGCGACGGTTCGGCACAAGTGAAACTCACCCTGACGCACGAGGAAGTGGCGGAGATTATCGGGACCACACGCGAGACGGTCAGCCGGTTGTTCTCCGAGTTCAAGAAGAAGCAGTTAATGCAATTGAAAGGCGCGACGCTGGTGATCCGCAGCCGGATGGCGCTGGAAAAGATCGTGCAGTCTTAGGACCTTCCGGATGTTGTCAGTTTGTAGTTGAGTGAAGAGAATAGGCGCGTCCCAGTAACACCGCCTGCGGAATTCGGGGGAGCCATTCTCCGGGTTCTGAGAATTGAACGAGTGGTTGTCGAGTAGAGAGTGGGCCGTCGCGGTGCTGCTTGCATTGGCGTGCAGAGCATCGGGGCGGCCTCCGTTTTTGCGGTAAATTCTGCCGATCTTATCTTCGCAGTCGCGCTTCGCTTGGCGTGGACCGCCTGAGAGGCTCTCCCTACCGTTAACCCCTCGGATGACGTGTGTACGGTTTGGCTTCTGGCGGCATCTTAACGGTGAAGCTTGAGGCTGCGGATCGCAACGGAAGAGGGAATCCGGCCATGAGGCTGCGCCTGCATGACACGACTTCTAGCGTTCGTCGGCTGTCTGGTGTTGAGTTGTTCGGGAGCGGTGTGCTGCCTGGCACAAGAATCGGCCGACATCGAAAGTCCTAAGCACAAAGCGTGGGACATGCTGCAGACCGCGGCGTTTTCGCCAAAAACTGTGGACAGAACCGATGGGATCCGGGCTCTCGGGTTGCTGCACGACAATACCCTCGCGCGTGAACTGGCGGAGAGTGCCTTGCAGGATAAAACTCCTGAGGTTCGAGTAGCCGGGGCGACTGCCTTGGGGCAGATGCACGCAACCGAATCAATACCGAAATTGGAGCAAGCGCTGGCGGATAAAAAAGTCGCGGTGGTGATGGCGGCGGCGCATTCGTTGCGGGAATTGAAAGACGACAAGACCGCATATGCGATTTATTATGACCTGCTCACCGGAGAACGCAAATCCGGGGATGGATTGGTGGCGCAGCAAATCGACACGCTGAAGAATCCGAAGGAACTGGCGAAGATCGGGATTTCCGAGGGAGTTGGATTTATCCCATTTGCGGGCATTCCATGGGATGCGTATCGAACGCTGCGCAAGAAGGACCCGAATCCGGTACGGGCGGTGGCGGCGACTTTCCTGGCGCATGATCCGGATCCAGCGACGGCCAAGGCCCTGGTGCATGCAACGGACGACAAAGATTGGATCGTGCGGGCGGCGGCGGTGGAAGCCATTGCACAACGCGGTGATCCGTCGCTGCTGCCGAAAGTGCAGCGCAAAATGGCGGATAAAAATCCGAAGGTGCGGTACAGCGCTGCGGCAGCCGTGATCCGACTAAGCGCGCTGGAGCAGAGCAAGACGGCAAGAAACAGTTCCAGGTGACAGGTCAGCTGCGGGTCGACCGTTGGGGACGCCACTGTGCAACATTGACACCGCCGCAAGCCTGGGCTGTGATTTCTTTTTCGGTGTACAGTGGAGCGAGGCAGGCGTCTATGAATTGCCTTCTTGCATGGGCTGTGTTTGTCACCGCGGCGATTTCTACTCCTTTGTGTACACTGGCCGCCGCGCAGGACAGTTCCCGAGATCAGTCGTGGAGCAGCACGAACCAGCAGTCAGATCCCACCGGCAGCGTCAATCCCACTCGCACCACCAAGACGCTCAGCGAGCGTAACGGGCGCACTGTGGAGACCACCAGCGTGCAAGCTGTGGGTCCGGACGGGCGCTACATTCCCTACTCGCAAACAGAAAAAGAGTCCGTTCGCGTGGACGCGAACACGGTTCGAACTGTGGAGCGCACCTACGGCACTGGGCCCAATGGACAGAGAGTGCTGGTGCAGCAGACTCAAGAGGAGTCGCGGAGTCTTCCTGGTGGCGAACAGAAGATGGCGCGAACGATTTCAAATTCCGATGCCAATGGGGGATTGCAG
>QHVR01000622.1:0-2179 GCA_003223595.1 Acidobacteriota bacterium | reverse complement strand
TTCCGTGGACGGAAGCGGTGGGCTGTCAGCAGCGGTACAGGTACACGAACAAGAAACGCAAGCCTCGGATGGCAGCGTGCAATTCAGCAAGTCGACCCAGTTGTCAGACGGAGCGGGACATTGGAACCTGAGCGAGGTCCGGCAAGGCACGATCAAGCCCGAGGGGAAAGAAGAGAACATTCTGAGGCCGGACGCGGATGGAAAGTTGGCGGTGATGGAGCGGACTGTCAGCCAGCAAAGCAGCGCGGCAGGAGAAACGCGTGCCATCAATGAAACGTATTCTACGAACGTGCCGGGGCAGGCGGGGAATGAAGGCTTGCACTTGGTTCAGCGTGAGAGCACGGTGCAGCGGAGTACCGGCGGACGTGAAAGCACAGTTCGCCAGGTTGAGGGGCCGAATCCGGGCAATCCTGGAGATGCATTGCGGGTAACGCAGCAAGCCATTGATATTGTGCGTCCGGATGGACGAGGGAGCGCGGAGCAGAAGAGCACTGTCGTGACGTTCGGGCCTGACGGGCAGGGGCATACCGCGTTCGTGGATATCGGCAAGACCAGCGATCCTGGGGTGGTCCGGGTGGATACTCAGAGCTCGGCCAAGACGAAGAAGTAGTCGGGCTCGCACCAACCGCAGTTCCGGGGAGAACGCCTCGGAGCTTCGCTCCGACTGGACAGCCTGAGAGGCTGTCCCTACGCTGGCAGTCCTACGCAGGTTTTCCTACATGCTTGTCGTTAACACTATGACTCGGTCGGTTTCGTTTTCTTTTGCGGGTGGAAGTTTCAGGATCAGGCCGTCTGGGTTTTGCGTGAATTCTACTGGCGAATTTTCTGGCAGGGTATGGGCCGCGGTGATCTTCCGGGTTACGGGTGCGAGGGCCAGCATGGGCGCGCTCCAGTTCAGAACGTGCACGTAGATTTTGTTTTCCTTCTGCGTGGTCACTCCCCAGTCTCCGGGCGGAATGGGTCCACCACGCGTGTTGTAGATTGAATCTCCGTATTTCGACATCCACTCGCCAATTTCGTGCAATCGACTGACGAACTGTGGATCGATCTCGCCATTGGGATAGGGTCCAATATTCATCAGCAGATTTGAATTGTTGCCAGCCGCGCGGACCAGGCGACGCTCGAGTTCCGCGGCGCTCTTGTACTTGCTGTCGCCGATATTAAATCCCCAGTTTTCGTTCAGGGTGTCGGAACTTTCCAGGGGCAGCTGACTGCTCACATAGTTGGTATTGAATCCTGCCGTGTTCTGGCCGGGTAGATCGCGTTCGAACGTCTGCACGTCTTCGCCCGGGCGCGGCGTTTGATGATGGTTGGGAATGATGAGCGCCGCAGGCTGGAGCTTATGGATGAGCGCGTAGGTCTTATCCAGATGCCAGTCGGCATTGGGCTTGTCCCACATGCCATCGAACCAGATGCCTCCGACCGGGCCATAGTTGGTGAGCAGTTCGGTGAGTTGGCCGTCCATGTAGTGATCGAGGTAGGCATCCCAGTCGCCGTGGTCGGGACGGCCGTTGTCCCAACTGGTGACGCCGCGGGGATAGTAGTCGGGATTGTGCCAATCGAGTTGCGAATAATAAAAGAAGAGCTTGATGCCCTGGCGGTGACATTCGTCAGCCAGCATCTTCAGAGGATCCTTCTTGTAGGGAGTGCGCTGAACGATGTTCCAGTCGGAGATCTTGGAATCGAACATGGCGAATCCGTCGTGATGGCGCGAGGTGATGGTGATGTACTTCATCCCGGCGGACTTTGCCAGTGAGACCCAGGCGTGCGCGTCGAATTTTTCCGGATCGAAGAACATGGGCAGGCGGTTATACTCGTCAACCTTCAGCTTGCGATTGTGGAAGACCCATTCGCCGTCGCCCAGCACGCTGTATACGCCCCAGTGGATGAACATGCCGAATTTCATGTCCTGAAATTCGCGGCGGGCCTGCAGGTTCTCGGGGGACGGTTGATAGCTCGATTGAGCGCTGCCGAGTTCGGAAATAAAGACCGCAAGGGTAAGAATGAAAGCAAATTGCGCGAACCTGCCTCGACCATTTGGCATTTGCATTTCCTCGCGAGTAGTCTACCTCGAACGGGCGACTCGCTTCGTAGAGACGTAGCTGGCCACGGCTCTACGGAATGATCGCAACTTGATCGTCATGGCTGTGGAATAATGCTGAGCGATAGGCGAACGAGC
>QHVR01000340.1 GCA_003223595.1 Acidobacteriota bacterium | reverse complement strand
ACGAAGGTGAATCTAAAGCTGAACGCTGAGCAGCTTAGATATCAGAAAGGAACCACGTAGGGACAGCCCCTTGGGCTGTCCAAGGTTTTCCATTTACGCCCGCAACGTCTCTTTTCTCACCGTCAATTTTTCGATCAGCTCCGGCTTAATCTCGTACCCCCTGCCGGGCTTCGGGCTGATCGGAATGAAGCCCTGCGAAGAAACTTCCACCTCGGGCTCGATGATGTCTTCCTTCCAGTAGCGCTTGGAGGCGGATACATCTCCGGGCATGGTGAAATTGGGCAGCGTGGAAAGCGCGGCCCGTCCAATACCGGTTTCCAGCATGCCTCCGCACCAAACGGGAATCTTGTTGGACTGGCAAACATCGTGAATTTTCAGCGCCTCGCTGAACCCGCCCACGCGCCCCACTTTGATATTGATGATGCGGCAGGCTCCCGTTTCCACTGCTGCGGCCGCAACCCGCGCATTGATGATCGACTCATCCAGGCAGACTGCCGTCCGCAGTTCCTTCTGCAGCCGTGCATGATAATAGATATCGTCATTCCACAATGGCTGCTCGATCATCAGCAGGTTGAACTGGTCGAAATTGCGCAGGTGCTCCACTCGATCAAGGGTGTACGCCGAGTTCGCATCGCAGCTCAAAGTAATATCCGCCCAGCGCGAGCGAATGCGTTCCAGCACGTTCACGTCCCAGCCCGGCTTCACCTTCACCTTGATGCGGCGATATCCCGCCGCAAGTTCCGTCTCGATCTTGCCCAGCAACTGCTCGACTGAATCCTGAATTCCGATCGACACTCCGCATGCAATCTCGTTGCGCGTGCCCCCCAGCAGTTTCCACAGCGGTTGTTGTTTCTGAATAGCCTCGGCATCCCACAAAGCATTCTCAAGCGCCGCTTTGGCCATCCGGTGCCCTGTCACTCGCTTCAGCAGTGCCGGACACTCTCGGCCCGATTCGACCTGCTTTCCCAGCAGCGCCGGGATCAAATATTTCGTCAGAGTAGGCCAGGCGCTCTCAATCCACTCGCTGCTGTAAAAAGGATCTTCCCCGGCCACGCACTCGCCCCATCCCTCCACGCCCTCGCAGTGAACCGTGACCAGCAAAATACGGCGGCTATAAGTGCGGCCAAAGCTCGTCTCGAAAAAATGTACGAGCGGCATGTGAATCTCGCGCAGCGTCACAGCTTCAATTTTCATGGGAATCCAGGATCTCTAGCGGATCAACCTTCTGATGCATACGACCAGTTCTCATCCCACCGGCCCAGCAAATACTTGCCATTGCCCTCGGTGTCGCGTTCGTAATTCAGAACCGCCAGTCCATTCGCAAATGCCTTCAAGAACTGCTCCCGGTTCCCTTCCTGCACCTGCTGGGCTCTCACCCGGGTTTCCGGCGACGCTTTCCACTCATAGATCTGCGCGGGCACTGAAATGGATGTCACGACTTTGGCTGCCGGGTTCTTGCCCTCTGCCAGCAAGCGCTCTACGCGTTTTGAATTCAACCACCACTCCGCAATCAGCCGGTCGCTCGGCAATCCGCCCTGCAGCGGAGACGACGTGATCCCGTACTGGTTGATGTTGTAGCGCCGCGCCACCGCCCCCAGCTTTTCGATGTTCAGATACGCGTTCTTGATCTCCAGCGGATCGAACGTCCACTCGATCAACTCGATGCCGCGGGCGAGCGCGTCCTCGCGCTGCATCAGTTTCAACTGCCGCCCCAACCCGCCGTTGCGATGATCTTTCCGCACCGCCAGCATGTGCGAGTGCAGGTAGATGTGCCCCGAACGCGTCCCTGGGACCGATAGGGCAAACCCCACCATGGTCTCGCCCTCAAACGCTCCCATGACCTGCCCGCCCACTTTATCCGCTACCACGAACATTCGCAGCGGCACCAACTCGGCGTCGGTGAAATTCCAGACTTCCTTCTGCAGCGTGACACACGCGCGGAAGTCCTCGATCCCATGGCAACGGCGCAGTTCTACCGGCATGGTTTTTCGTCCTGAGCAAAGATGGGGCGCAGGGCCCGCCAACCTGGCAACACATTGCTTAGCCGTAGGCCGCTCACGCGGACTTCTCCTGCTTTTCCTGAGCCCCGGCGCGTTGCCACAGGGACTCGAGTTCATCCATGGAGGCCTGATCCGCCGCGCGCCCGGACTCCTGCAGCCGTTCCTCCATCCATTGAAAACGGCGCTTGAACTTCCGGTTGGTCTTGCGCAGCGCCGACTCGGGATCCACCGATAAATACCGCGCGATGTTGACGAGTACGAAGAAAAGGTCCCCCACCTCTTCTTCCATGCGCTCCTGCAGCGACTCCGGAACCACCGTCCGCCCCGATCCAGCCATACCATGGCCCTGCGGCCTCGGACCGGGCGCCGGGAACGCTTTCAGTTCCTCCCGCAATTCTTCAGTTTCTTCGTGCAGTTTGCCCAGCAATCCCTCAATGTTGGGCCAATCGAATCCCGCCTGCGCCGCCCGCGAACTGAGCTTTGACGCTTCGAGCAATGACGGCATCGCCGAAGACACGCCCGCGAGAATCGATGGTCTTGCGTCCGGCTCCCCGCTGCCCTGCCGCTTTTTTCGTTCTTCCACTTTCAAAGCTTCCCAGTTCTTCTTGACCTCTGCGGCGGTGTCGGCCTTTACGTCTCCAAACACATGCGGATGCCGATCGACCAACTTGGTCGAGAGTCTCTCGATCACATCGTCAATCGAGAACAAAGATTGTTCTTTCGCCATCTCTGCATAAAACAGCACTTGCAGCAGCAAATCTCCAAGCTCGCCGGCAAGTTCATGCCAGTCACGGTTGTCGATCGCTTCCAGCACTTCGTAGGTTTCTTCCAGCGTGTACGGCTTGATGGAATCGAACGTCTGCTCGCGATCCCACGGGCAACCGCCGGGCGCGCGCAACCGTTCCATGATCTCCACCGCTCGTTCGAAGCGTTCTCCAGTAGTGGACATGCGGCACTCCAATGTAAATGACGGCGGATGCGGGAAGCAACGATCGCACCGTTGCCGGCCTTCATGCAATTTGTTCAGCCTCTCCCGAACGATGCCAACCGCCAAAAAGTGTCACGCATCCTAAGACAAATTTATTTCTCCGCTGCCGGTACTCACTCGTAACCCAAATTCATAACGGAGGGAACAATGGCAAATCAGAATCTTCAAGGAAAGAAAGTCGCAATCCTCGCCACCAACGGATTTGAACAATCAGAGTTGCTCGAACCGAGAAAAGCCCTGGACCAGGCAGGCGCCACTACGAAGGTGGTCTCCCCCGAGGCAGGCAAGATCAAAGGCTGGAATCACAAGGAGTGGGGCCAGGAAGTCCCGGTGGATCTCTCACTGAGTTCCGCCAACGCCAACGACTTCGACGCCCTGCTTCTCCCCGGTGGCGTGATGAACCCCGACCATCTACGCATGGATCCCCAGGCGGTGAACTTCGTGAAAAGCTTTACCGACTCCGGCAAGCCCGTCGCAGCCATTTGCCACGGCCCCTGGACGCTCATCGAGGCGGGCGCCGTTCAGGGACACACCATGACCTCGTGGCCATCGCTGAAGACGGACCTCAAAAATGCAGGCGCCAATTGGGTCGATAAAGAAGTAGTCCGCGACGGCAAGCTGGTCACCAGCCGCAAACCCGACGACATTCCGGCGTTTAACCGAGAAATGATTCAGCTGTTCGCCGAAACCTCAGCCCAATCACGGACCACCACCAGAACTGCCGCCTAAAAATCGCAGCGTCGCTCCCGCCCCATTCTTCGCCTTTCGTATTGGCGAAGAGTGGGGCTTTTCCATACCTCGGCGAAGTTACTTTCGGTATCATGGCAGGTGCGCGGCGCACGCTGGACTGTCGTCACCTTCATATCCTCTTGCAAAACAGGCAAAATCATGGACAGGGACCAGCAGGCGCAACTCCCGGCGATTTAACCCTGTACTCATACAGCCATTTTCTGGCTTGGAAATCATGAGCTTAGCCCTGAAACCCCGACCCTCGCTCGAAGGCCAGCACTTCCACGTGGTGGTCATCGGAGGTGGCATAAACGGCGTAGCGATCGCCCGTGAATGTGCGCGCGCCGGAAAGCGCACCCTTCTGCTGGAGCAGAATGACTTCGCCTCCGGCGTTACGAGCCGCTCCACCCGCATCATTCATGGTGGCCTGCGATATCTGGAGCATGGTGAACTGGGCTTGGTTCGCGAGTCGGTGCGCGAGCGCGAACGCCTTCTCGCCGAACGCTCGCATCTCGTCCAGCCCCTGCATTTTCTTTTCCTGCTGAACGAGAACAGCCAGCGCAGCGCCCTGAAAGTACGCTTCGGTCTATGGCTGTACCAGCGGCTCTCAGGCAAGAAATCGAGTCCCGTCAGTGAAATGGATTTAGCCCGAGTCCATCGCGCTCTCGATACCGGCCAGCGATGGCAGATTCTGAACTACGAGGATGCGCAATGCGAGTTCCCGGAGCGCTTGGTTGCTGAGTGGATGACCGAGGCTGAAGACGCCGGAGCCGTAGTCCGCAACCACTGTGAAGTCATCGCCGTGAATGTTTCCCAAGGTCGTGCCCGCGGCGTGCTGCTTCGCGACCGCACCACTGGCAAAGACGAGCGCGTCGATGCCGGATGGGTCATCAACTGCACCGGCCCCTGGGTTGACCGCATCTGCCAGCGCTCCACGGTGCGCACGGGTAAGCCGCTGCTGGGCGGAATTCGCGGATCCCATATCATTCTGCCCAGATTCGCCGGCGCTCCCAACTCCGCGCTGTATACCGAAGCTGCCGACGGCCGACCTGTCTTTATCATTCCATGGAACGAGCAGATTATGGTCGGCACCACCGAGGTCCCCGACTCCGGCGACCCCAGCAAGACCGCGCCTTCGCAGGAGGAGATCGATTACCTGCTCCGCACCGTGACGCAATTATTTCCCAAGGCGAAGTTATCGCCGCAGCACATCAAGTATGCGTTCGCGGGTGTACGCCCGTTGCCAAACTCCGACGACAAGCCCTCGGCTGTCACGCGACGGCACATTTTGCATGATCACTCTTCCGACGGCGCCGCACGCATGATCTCCGTGCTCGGAGGGAAACTGACCACGGCACAGTCGCTCGCCCGCGAATGTGCCCGCAAAATTGGCGTCGCCGTATCCGAACCGAAAGCAGTCACAGTCGGTCCAGGGACGTCTCTCGATCCCATGCTGGACCAGGAAGTTCTCACTATTGCTCGCGCTGGATCCGTGAGCGACGAAACCGCACGCGGCCTGGTCGAATGGCACGGACAACGCGCCATGGAGATCGCCCGCATGGCTCTGGTCAGCGCCGATATGCGAGCCCCTATTTGTCCACACACATCGCACATCGTTGCCGAGGTCGTCGAGGCCTATCGCCGGGAGCACGCCGTCACTTTGGCCGACGCCCTGCTGCGGCGCGTTCCCGTGGCCTTTGGAGCCTGCTGGTCCCAATCCTGCAGCCGCGAAGCCGCTATGCGGATCGGCGCCGTGCTGGGCTGGAACGATCACGACCTGGGCTCGAACCTGGAAGCCTTCGAAACCGAACGCTCCGCCTTCATGCACCGACCCAGCCGAAGCGCCTCCGTCCTGGAAGCCGCCGCCGATTAACACGACCACCCGCTGCCGGCGCGCAATCCATCACGGGCCCAAGGTTCGTGCCAGCAGATTGGTATCGTCGGAGATGATGCCGTCCACGCCCCAGTCCCGAAGCTTCTCCATCTCCAAGCGGGAATTGACCGTCCACACCAGAATTTTCTTCCCCGCCCGCTGCACTTCCTGAATCAGGCTCGCGTCCACCAGTTTGTGATGAGGAATGACGTACTTGATGGGCAAGTCCGTCCAGCGCAGGAATTCCGCTCGCGTCTCGCAAATCAGGCCCACGGGAATGGCAGCATCCTCTGCCTGCATCGCTAGCACGACCTCAGGAAGAAACGAAGACACCACAAAGCCGCGCTCGGGCCAGTGCTCCTTCAACGCAGCCGCGACAATTCCTTCCAGCCCCGGAACCTTCAACTCGATATCCAGAAATGCGCGCGCATGATAGCGGGCCACGACATCTTCGAACCGCGGCAAACTCAATGTCTGCGCCCGTGAAGCAGACGCGATCTCAACGCCTCCGCTGTGCGGGTCGTGACACACCAACGCGCCGCCATCCGCGGTCAGGCGAACATCAAATTCAAACCCATCGCACCCATCGGCCAAAGCCCGGTCGAACGATGCAAAAGTATTCTCAACAATGGATTTGCGGGCTCGCGCTCCGCGGTGGCCCAGCAGAACCGGCGCCATTAGTCGAGATCGAAATCCCGGATCGGCTTCCCCGTGTCCGGAGTTTCCTTGGCCTTCTTCAACGCCTCCTGGAATTTCTTTTCCAGCAAGTCGGAAGCGTGCTTCTGCGCCTCCACTGATTGCTGGAAAATCGACTCCCGGCGGCTATCCTGCTCCCGCATCGCCTTCGCCGCGGCTTCCATATCGCTGAACGTCTTGGGCTTCACTGCGGCGGTATGCGCGATCACCGCCCGCGTCTCCGTATCGATCTTCAGCACAGCGCTGCAGCAGGGACAGGTCACTTCGAAATTGGGAGGCTTCTTCGGCATTTGAGCGAATGATAACGCAAATCACGCCCAAGCCGCCGGGGAAAGCTGCCGCCGTCGAACTACCGCAGCTTGATCGGAAAGACATGGAAGATGCCCAGCATCTCCCAGCCCAACAGGAACACGGCCAAGACGACCGTGAGCACGGCCATCACTTCCCCAAAACTCAATCCGCGGCGCGGCTCCATCCTTCGCGCCGCCAGGCCCAGAATGTTCAGCGTGGCGAAGCCGAACAGAACCGCCCACAGCATGTTGTACGTATTTTCCCGTGCGGCCCGGTAAAACACCGCCACAGCGAGGCTTAAAACAATGCTCGCAGGCACCCGCAGCACGGGATAAAGCGCGAGTGCCGCGCGAGTGCTACGCGCGACCCCGGACACCAGCGTGACTGTGGGGCCGAATGACATTCTCTGGACAGATCTGGGACTGAATTCCGCCCTGTGTTCGTTTGGATAATAAATCATGCTCGGCTGCATTCTCGAATCCATGCACCTGACCTGATACCGTTAGCAACGGCCCGTTTTCCGTCATGGCACAACGCAAATCCCTGCTGAGGTGTGAGAGTCTCGCAACTTTCGTTGCATAATATCCTTTCATGCCCAAGTTCAAATTCATCTTCTTCGACGTTGGCAACACGTTGCTCTTCCCCAACCAGGCCAGCATTCTTGCGCCGCTCACTCCGGATAAGCATCCCACTCTCAGCGGCTGGCAGGCTTTGGAACGCCGAACCAAGCATGAATTCGATCAGGGCCTGCTAACGGGCCAAGTGGACCACGGCTTCTGGTGGACATTCCACACACATCTGCTCGAGGATCTCGGCGCGTTCGATCCACACACTCGCGATGAACTCGTGCGGAACACGCAGAACTCAGCCAACTGGAATCAGATTCTCCCCGGCACTCGCGAGGTGCTGGACAGAATCCGGCAGAAGCATAAGACCGCCGTCATTTCCAACTCGGATGGCCGCATCAACGCCGTCCTGCAAAACTGCGGAATCGGCGACTGCTTCGCTTGCGTGACCGACTCCGGCAACGTCGGCCATGAAAAGCCCCATCCCGCCATCTTTTCCGCAGCCTTGAACGAAATGAAAGCCGATCCCGCTCACAGCTTGTACGTTGGCGACCTGTATTCGGTCGACTACGTTGGCGCGCGGAATGCAGGTATGCAGGCCGTGATCTTCGATGTGGCTGGAACCTATCGCGGTCGCGATCTTCCGCGGGTCGAAACGCTCTCTCAGCTGGAAGAATGGTTAAATAACTCGTGAGGGATTCCCATCTTTGATTTCACGCGCATTACGATTTTCCTAACGGCCGCGCTGCTGCTGGCCATCGCGCCGGGACCGGGCATGCTCTACGTTCTGGCACGAAGTCTGGCGGGAGGGAGGCGCGAAGGAGTGTTGTCGGCTTTCGGCACGTTTCTCGGCGGCATGGTCCACGTGTTCGCCGCTGCCCTCGGACTCTCCATCATTCTGGCCAGGTCCGCAGTCGCGTTTGCCGCGGTCAAATATCTTGGCGCAGCCTATCTCTGCTTCCTCGGCGTACGCATGATCCTTGAGGCCCGGCGCGACAACGCCGATCCTGGTGCCATGCTGTCCACAATTCAGCCGCAGAGGAATCCGTTGTGGCAGGGCGTCGCCACCGAAGTTCTCAATCCAAAAACCGCGCTGTTCTTTCTCTCTTTCATCCCGCAGTTCGTCAGCCACACTGGCGGACACATGTTTCTGCAATTCGTTACCCTGGGCACGATTTCTGTTGTGCTCAATACCACGGCGGACCTGATCGTGATCGCGATGGCAGGCCCGCTCGGAGTCCGCATCCGCTCTTCCGCCGTTTTCCGCCGCCGCCAGCGAACCGTCACCGGCGCCATCATGATCGGCCTGGGCACGTACCTGGCCACCAGCGAATCGAAATAGCTCGCCCAACCACCCCGTGGAAGGGCACGACCTTCAGTCGTGCCGCAGATAACGCAAAAAAAACGGCTTCAGCCGCTGAGGTTCACTCTCGATTGTAGGATTGATCCGGCGATCGCTACAGCTCTAAGATCTGATGGTCGTGACAATCCGTATGAATCGCGCCGTAAATGTCACGCAGCAGCGCTTCACCATAGCGCGCCAGAAAATAGATCGCCCCCACCCCGCGCTCCTGTAGTCCCTTTTCCGGATACAACGAGTTGCTGAGATACTCTGCCTTGCGCACCACCAACTCGCCCTTTTGCGCCTCGGCCCGCGCCGCCTGGGACTGAAGTTTTTCCAGTTGATGCTGCATCTTCGAACGCGCGGTCTCGGCCGCATCCACCAGCGTGCGATCCAGCTTTTCCAGACTCTCCTTCAATCCGGAGAAGCTTGAGTCAAATGAAACCTTGGCGGTTTCGAAAGCAGCTTTAAGATCGGCCGGGAGATTACGCGCCGCGATCTCCCGCTGCAATTCCTCCCTGCCATTGAAAACCTCGGTGATCGCAATCTTGGTTTTTTCCAGCACCCGCTGCACCTTGGGCTCTACGATGGTTGCGGAGAAACGCGGCAGGATGGGAGTCACGCGGCCGAGCAGCGCCTCATACACCGCTCCCGCCTGCCCAAAGTAGGCCGTTTCGGCAGCGCCGCCGGTGTATACCAGCGTCGGCAAAAGATAATCTTCCACGATCGGACGCAGCAGAACGTTAGGGCTGAACAGCTCCGGATGCGCCGCTATTTGCCCCAGCAGCTCCGCCCGCGAAAGCTTCTCTCCCAGCTTTTCGCCGTCAACAACGAACTCTTCCCCCTGGCGATGAATGGGCACGCGTGCCCCCTGCCGTATCGTGAACAGCAGTACGGAAGAGTCCGTTACCTTCACCTGCTGGTGATAACCGGCTGACTCGAGCGCTTGGCCTCGCTGCAACAGCGCAGAGCTGAGTTCTTCGCTGCGCTCGACAGCTGCGCGATAGATCGGCTCGGCAACTCGCGAAAGTTCCGCATCCGACGCATCCAGCACAATGACGCCCCACTCCGCGAAGACACGCGCGTATAACCGCGCGAACGCCGTTCCCAGAGTCTCGCCGGGACGATACGTCTCCCGCAGCAACTGCGCGGCCTCTCCCTCGCCCAGCAGCGCAATCGCCTGTTCGAGTACGGGAACAATCTCATCTCCCAGTTGCACCGCACTGACCGGTGCGCTGGGAACGCTATGACTCGGCGTGCTCAGGGTTTCGAGAACGCCCTCCGCCGAAGCAACCGAGACGTGATTGACTTCTGCCAGATCGTGATCGTAGGTGGCGAGCCAGAAGATGGGAACAGCATCGATTCCAGCATTGCTCGCTTCTTCCGCCAATTTCACCGCGGTGAGAGCCTTGTAGATGGCAAACATCGGTCCGCCGAACAGTCCCACTTGCTGTCCGGTCACCACCGCCACAGCGCCTTTCCGCAGCCGCTCGAGGTTTGCCAGAGTTTTGTCTGATGCTCCCCAGGATTTGTTCTGCGCACTCAGGATTCGAGCCACCCGCTCACGCCGCTTCGCGTCGTACGCTATCTGGCCAGCTTCCTCTTTCATCCATTCGGCGAATTGCGGTGGTCGAGGATAGAAGGATCGAATGGAGGGGGTATACGCCAGAAAGTCCGTGAAAAGAGCGGTGGTATGGGGGATTTGCGAGAATGGGAGACAGTGCGCCTTCACCGACAGGGCTCCTTGCGAGCAAGTAGCGGAGAGTAATTCGTAACCCAAGGTTGGACGTTTGAAGCCATGTTTCGTGAGATCGTCAGCACGGCGATGAACTAAGCGCACAGGCGCGTCCTACTAGTGATGCCCGAAATCGCCGCAAGATGCAAGATAATGCCCTGAAGGTCCGGGAACAAACAAATGAGTGCAACTTGGTCCCCACTGCGAATTGAATTCCCCCTAACCCTCGAAGGCTCTGTCGTCCGCCTTGAACCGGTTCGTCTCGATCATGCCGCCCAGTTGTGGCAGGTCGCGAGAGATCATCTCGATGATATCTTTCGCTGGTTTCCTTATCGAATGCGTACTCGCGAAGACTTCGACGGGCTGGTCGCAAAGGCCAGTGCGGAACAGGAACGCGGCGAATCCGTGGTCTTTGCCACCGTGGAGAAATCCTCCGGCCGCGTCATCGGCAGCACGCGCTTCATGAACATCGATCGCGCCAATCGCAGAGTCGAAATTGGTTCCACCTGGATCGCTCCACCCTGGCAGCGCACAGCCGTCAATACCGAGGCAAAGTATCTGATGCTGCGTCACGCCTTCGACGTCTGGGGATGCATTCGCGTCGAATTAAAGACGGATGCGCTTAATGAGAAATCGCGCAACGCGATTCTTCGCATCGGAGCGAAACAGGAAGGCACGCTACGCCGACATGTGATCACGCACACCGGACGGGTCAGAGACACAGTTTATTTCAGCATCCTCGATTCGGAATGGGCAGATGCGAAAAGCAGGCTGCGACGTTACCTGGATGAGCCCCATTCGCGGTCGCAATAGCCAAGCGTCACACTCAAAACAGTTGCGTGTCCAGCGATGCAATGAACTGAACGCCCCGCACGAACTTCCCCAAGAGCCTTTTGTCATTGGTCAGAAAGAGGTCGGTCCCAGCCTCGGCCGCCGACGCCAGGTGAATAGCATCCGGCGCTGCAACGCCCAGAGAGCCTCGGATCTGGCCGTAGCGCTCGGCCGTGTCAGCCGTGAACTCGACGACCTCAGAAACCACGCTGAGCAGGGCCTCTTTAGTTTGCTTAGCACTGCCTGATTTACCCTGCCGATAGATTCCCGCCAACACTTCCCCAATCGTGAATGCAGCCGTCAAGAGTTGATCGTTGCGCTCCTGCATCCGCGAATGAATGGCATCTACACGCTTGGCAAACTGTGGATGATCTTCTAACCAATAAATGAAGAGCATGGTGTCCCAATAAATTCGGCTCACCCGCGCTCCTTTGGGCCATAAAAGGACTCGCGTTCTTCCCGCAGGTAGTTCTCCCCTCCTCCGAGCTCGGCGAAAACTTCCTTCAGCGCACCCCGGAGTTCCACCCATGCATCCCGTCTGGGAGCAATCGATGCTGCGTTCTCTACGAACTCGTAGGTATACGTGACCGTGGTGCTCTGACCCGACGGCGGCCCGCTCTCGGAAACCAGCCGCAGCCCGTTCCCGCTGAGAAACTTGTCAGATTTCAGGGCTTGGCACACTAGCGGAATTCGATTCTTGAGCGCCAAGGCCCGATGAACCGAGCCAACATTGATCTCGACCTTCTTCTCTCCCTGCCGACGCGCTGGTTCTAGGTAAGCGTGTCGGGCATGCTCTCTCACCGATTCGGACGTGGACGTTCCCATCTGATTTCCCTCTGCTTTGCATGCTATTCTTGCACAGCTATGCTATTTTCTCAAGATTTATCACGGCTTTCGTTGCTGCGTAACTTCTTTCATCCCAAGACTTTGCCTGTAAGATCCTTGGATCGAATACTTTGCAGCGCAAGAAGTAGATCTTAGGAACATAACCGATGCCCTTTCAGTAGTTTGCGATTTGGGGGTACGAAAAAAACTCCGACCATTTGAACCCAGCAGCGGTTCCTCCCACTCTAATGAATTGACTTCCCTCTAGCTGAAACCTAGATTGGAAGTAGATCTTTACAGGCCAATCCCAAATATGGGGGCGTCACGGCTTCGACGGAGATGCTTGCGGCCAAGAGGCATGCCGGGGTGCACACACCCGTAATCGCGTGCAAAATGATAATTGCCAATCAACAGATGGCATACGCAGCCTAATTAGTTAGGCAGCCGTCCCAAGAGGCTTTGCTCGCGGGCCTCCGAAGGACGTCACACAGCGAGCTGCTCTTCTCCTCTACGTCTGGGATGAGAGGCTAAGACCACAGGCTAGCGGGTCGCGTTTCTTGTCGGTTCTGAGCGCGCACCGCGAACGTCCCAGGGTAATGCCTGGGGCATGAACACGACTAAGCATGTAGTTCTCTTGACCAGTAACATTTTCGGACGCGGGTTCGACTCCCGCCGCCTCCACCATTCATCCGTTCCAACTACTCACAAATCATTTCAGGAAATCTGCCGCTTGCAGGCAGCCGACGCGCTTGTTTCCACCTGCAGCGCCCTCTTGCTCATTCCGGCTCGATGGGGGGAAGGCTGCTTTTCGCAGCGCCTTGCAGTTCCGGGTCGGGAGGAACCGGCAGCGGGATTTCGACTGTGCCCAGGCGATTGCTCATTTGGTCTTGTAGACCCAAACGGATCGATGTGGCTTCGAGCGGAACGTCTATTTCCGACTGCACGCCGAATCGTCCTTCTGCGATTTTTGCGAACTCGGCTGCCGGCAGTTCTCGGGTTCCGAGGCTGGACACTCCCGTCAGCATACGACCCTCACGATTGAACGAGGTTGCCATCAGAGTGAGAGTGTTTCGGTATTTCGAATTTTCCAGCGGCAGAAAGCGCAACTCCGATCCGTTGATGGTGAAGTCGACCATGTAGTGTTGCACTTCGGCTAGAGCAGAAGGAGCTGGATTTTGTGCTGCCTTCTTGGGTGGTGGAGCGACAATTCCGCCGATCTTGGC
>QHVR01000621.1 GCA_003223595.1 Acidobacteriota bacterium | reverse complement strand
TCCGGGCTGCTGCCCACTTCATCGTTTCCAGTTTCCACAATTGAAATACTGTTGGAATCGAAGTTACACACCATCATCTCGCCGCCGTCCGGCTTCATGGTGAGCCCTACGGGAGTGCGTCCAACGTCGAGCAGAGCGAGCACGCGATCCTGGTTGTGGGCTGGAGTCTGCAACTGGATCGAGGCGACCTGCGATGATCCCGAGCAGGAAACGAAAGCTTTGCTGGAATCGGGCACAATCGCGATATCTTCGGGTTGCTGGCACACAGGCAACGTGGCGCGAACCTGCAGAGCCTTGGTGTCGATTAGCGAAACCGTGTTGTCTCCACGATTCGAAACCACTAGGGTCCACCCATCGGGCGTTACACGCGCCAATCCCGGCGATGAGCCGACCCGCAAATGGGCGATCACTACTCTCTTGTCCAGATCGATCACGCTGACGTTGGCGGATGCCGAGTTGGCGACGTAAGCCCGTTTGCCGTCTTGCGACACATCGATAAAGTACGGGCGCGCGTGGACGCCAATGGTCGCAACCACGGTGTTCGACTCGGCGTCAATCACGCCGACATTGCTGGACCCGCTGTTGACCACATAGACTTCGTTCTTTTTCGAGTTGATGGCGAGGCCGGTCGGTTCCACGCCCACGTGCAGCGTTTTCGCGAGTTCAAACGTGCGCAGATCGATGACGCTGACGGTGTTGCTTTTGCCGTTACTGACATAAGCGTACTCGCGAAAGGCCGGGCCGTAGTCAGCTAAGGATTGCTCGCGGAAATACCACCACCCGGCACCAGCCAGGATGGGAAGCAGCACAGCCATGAACAGGAGCTTGCGCAAGGGTCAATGCCGCGAACCGCGGAAGGAAAAGATTAACAGAGTAGGGCGAGCTCTATTCGCTCGCTACGGTTTCCCTTACTCCAATTTCGGGCACGGTTCTTCCTACCACTGCGGCAATCTGCCGGACCTGTTCCATCAGCAAATCAAACTGGTCAGGGAACAACGATTGCGGACCATCCGACAGAGCTTCATCCGGGCGGTCATGCACTTCCACCATGAGTCCGTCAGATCCCACTGCGACGGCCGCGCGGGAGAGTGGGGTGACTTTATTCCGCTTGCCGGTGCCGTGGCTGGGATCGACCAGGATAGGGAGGTGGCTCAAGCGCTGCACCGCTGGGACCAGGCTCAGATCGAGGGTATTGCGGGTGTGATCGGCGAAGGTGCGCACGCCGCGTTCGCACAAGGCCACGTTGTAATTGCCCTCGCTCAAGATGTACTCGGCGGCCATGAGGAATTCTTCCAAAGTCGCCGACATGCCGCGTTTGAGCAGCACCGGCTTGCGGCAGCGTCCGGCACGCTTCAGCAGCGAAAAATTCTGCATGTTGCGGGCGCCGATCTGAATGACATCGGCATACTCCTCGACTAAATCGAGTGACTCGTGATCAATCGCTTCTGTGATGATCTTCATGCCAAACTGCTGGCGAATTTCCGCCATGATGCGCAGTGCTTCTTCGCCGAGTCCCTGGAAGGAGTAGGGAGAAGTGCGCGGCTTGTAAGCTCCGCCGCGGAAGAATTGCGCGCCCGCGCGATGTACACGTTCCGCCACGGTGAATGCCTGCTCGCGGCTTTCGATGGCGCATGGTCCGGCCACGATGGCGAGCCCCGGTCCGCCGATGGTGGCCGCGGTTCCAGAGAAACGAATGATGGTGTTCTCTTCCTTCACGTCGCGGCTGACCAGTTTGTAGGGTTTTGAGACCTGGATGACTTCCTGTACGCCGGCCATTTCTTCCAGCGTGCCCTGTTCCACCTCGCCCTTATTGCCGGTGATGCCGATGGCGGTGCGGGTGGCGCCCGGCATGGGGTGCGCCCGGTATCCGAGTTTTGCGATTTTGTCGCAAACGGCGCGCACCTGCTCTTCGGTGGCGTGCGACTTCATGACAACCAACATAAGTTCACCTTGGAGAAATGATCTGCAGGACGGACCGCCCTAGTCCCCGTCCAGTCGAGCGAAGCTCCAGCGCGGCTGCAGGAGAAACCGCCTATTCAGTCTACCGTTGCCCGGTCTGCACCGCAAACAGGGCAGGAATTGTGGAAACAAGAGAGTCTTCCGGATTGGACACTTGCCTAATCTTGCATGATGATTCCCGCATGAACGAATCTGGCGCGGAAACAAAACTGCCTGGCGCGGAAACGGTGAGGCAGTGGTTTGGTATGTGGCCTAACTTCCACGACGCAGAGGTCATTAGCCTGACCTTGGCTCGCAAAGGCCAATCTGTCCTTCGCGTCTACCCGTACTATCCGCATAAATCGGCCACGGTAGATTTCATTTTTGAGAACGTGACAGACATCGAATTGCAGGACTTCAGTGGTCAAAACGTCATCACGTCTTTAAGAATCGAAACGGCTAGAGACCAGAATGGCGACAAGGTGTACCGATTAGTTCTCGGCCCGTGTTACGGACTGTCCGGGCGAATTGATGCAAAGTCCCTTCGCGTTGACCTGTCGCCCGGCAAGAGTCCGGATGGCGTCAGCCAATGGTGAGATCGTGCCAGATCGCCGAGTTCTCCCGCGGTCTGCTCAGCGAGGGACGTTGCCAGCAAACGTCTGTACGAAAGATACTCGGAATGTGCACGACATTCTCAAGGGTCCTGCTCCGACACGGCCGCCGCGGCTGACCTCCCGGCGGATCGGCATTCATACTTCCTCTGCGGGAGGGGTGCAGAACGCCGCCGAGCGCGCGTACCGGCTGGGCTGCAACACTTTCCAGATGTTCTCGTCTAGCCCGCGGCAGTGGGCTCCGTATGAACTGGCGGAGCCACAGTGCGCGGAGATGAACCGCCTGCGCGCGCAATATGATCTGAAGCCACTCGTCATTCATACGAATTATCTGGTGAACATGGCCAGCTCCAATGAACTCTTCCTGCAGAAATCCATGCAGGCGTTTCGAGGTGCGCCGACTATCTTGTCTTGCATCCCGGGTCGTTTCGGGGCGCCGACCGCGAACAGGGACTGGCCCGTACTGCTGCGGCGACTGCGGCGTCTACTCAGGGTTTGGATCTCATCAAAGGCGGACTCACAATTCTTATCGAGAACACCGCCGGGGCCGAGTTCTCGCTTGGCGGAAGCTTCGAGCAGGTCGCCGAAGTTCTCTACCGCCTGGACGGGATCATTCCCGCCGCCGCTTGCATTGATACCTGCCATACCCATGTTGCCGGATATGACATCGTTAGCGAGGCTGGGCTCTGTCAGACTTTGCAGCACCTGGACCAGACCATCGGCCTGAAGCGGGTGAAGGTCTGGCATTGCAACGATGCCAAAGGCGCTCGCGGTTCCAAACTTGATCGCCACCAGCACATCGGGAAGGGAACGATTGGCTTGGAGTGCTTTCGGCGGCTTCTGAATGATTCTCGGTTGTCCCACGCTGCCTTCATCGCCGAGACTCCCATCGACGAACCGGGCGATGATCGTAAGAACGTCGCTGCGTTGAAGAAGCTCATCGCGTGATCTGGGCAAGTACTCGGGCCGGTCGTCTGATATATTTTGGCCGTC
>QHVR01000620.1:3276-3662 GCA_003223595.1 Acidobacteriota bacterium | reverse complement strand
AACAACTGGTTCAAAACAATTTGCGCTTCAGCTCCGCGCTTGAGTTCGACTACGATGCGCATGCCGTCGCGATCGGATTCGTCGCGGACGTCGGAAATGTCCTCAACGTCTTTGTCGTTGACCAGTTGCGCGATGCGCTTGATCAGGACGGCCTTGTTCACCTGGTAGGGAATTTCGGTGACGATGATGGCCTGGCGATCTTTGTTGATGTTCTCGATGGCGGCTTTGGCGCGCATCATGAAGCGGCCACGTCCGGTGCGGTAAGCCTCGAAAATTCCGCTGCGGCCGTGGATGATTCCGGCAGTCGGAAAATCAGGGCCCTGAACAAATTTCAGAATTTCTGCGAGCTGCGCGTTGGGATTGTTGACCAGCGTGATGGTGGCGTC
>QHVR01000620.1:0-3054 GCA_003223595.1 Acidobacteriota bacterium | reverse complement strand
AAATTTCCCTGCCCGAAAATCAGCGGGTAACGCATCGACCAGGTTTGCGCCAGGCGAACCAGGGCGTCATACACAGCCAGATTGCCGTGCGGGTGATACTTTCCCATGACCTCGCCGACGATGCGGGCGCATTTGCGCGTAGCCCGATTCGGATACAACCCCATTTGTTGCATCGTGAATAAAATCCGGCGGTGGACTGGTTTCAATCCGTCGCGGACGTCGGGGAGCGCGCGACCGATGATCACCGACATCGAGTAGTCGAGATACGATCGGCGCATCTCCTCTTCGATGTTGACGGGTTGAATGTTCAACGCGCCGGGGCCATCGCCACCGGGCGGAGGAGTGAGGGGAAGTTCTGGATTTTGTTCGTCAGCCATGTCTTAGGGTCTCGACTATACGTTCCCAGTTCTCGCAACATCAACGAGAATTGGGGCGCCCCGATTGTGGGGCACTCCTGTCGGGCGGAAAATTCGGGTAAATGCTTTTGTTTACAGCGTCTTATATGCCCTGGGAGCTTAAGTCATTATAGCATGGCTGGCAGCTCCCATGCGGCGTTCTGTTGATTGAGTTGAGGCGTTTGAAGCGGTTGTTCCCAGGTCGGGAAATCCACAATAAAAGATCGCGGATCGTGGTTGGATGTCACAGCGAAAGATTCGCTCCTGCTGCTAAGGTCCGCGGGTATGCAGCGGATTCCGTCGCTTGATGGCGTGCGAGCGATCGCCATTCTTTTGGTCATGGCGGGTCACTGGGCGGAGTTGAGCTATGACTCGCCGGTCGCAGGGGCCTTTGCCAGTCTGGGCAGAAGAATCTTCTTTGTCCTTTCCGGCTACCTGATCACGACATTGCTGATGAAGGAGTACGGCAAGAGTTCGACGATTCAGTTGCGCACGTTTTACACGCGTCGCGCTTACCGGATTCTGCCCGCGGCGCTTGTTTTTGTATTGCCAGTATGCGCAGTCTTCTGGCATGAACTGCGCTGGTATCACATGGCGGCGGCGCTGTTGTATGTAGTCAATATGGACTTCACCCATCCGTGGTTCCTTGGGCATTTATGGTCGATCAGCGTGCAGGAGCAGTTTTATTTTTTATGGCCTTGCGTATTGAGGAAATGGGCGCGACATCGGACCTTGATCTTGTTGGGGGCAGTTGCATTCGCGCCCGTGTACCGGGTGCTGTGTCACTTTGCAGGCCTGCACGGTCGCGCTGACGAGACCTTCCCAGCGGTGGCTGACATCCTGGCGATCGGCTGCTTACTTGCCCTCTACGGGGCGCGTGTTCCACGGATTCGGGCGCGATGGGCTATGCTGATGCTGGTGCCAGTGGTGTTTGTGCCCATCCACATGGGTGTACTGAACTTCCATACCACGCCGGTACTGCTTCTGTTGTTTTGGCCGGCCCTCCACGTTTCAATTGCTGGATTGTTGTTGCACGTTGTGCAAACGCCCTACCGGATTCTGAACGTTCATCCCGTTACATGGATCGGGAAGATCAGCTATGGGCTGTACTTGTGGCAGCAATTATTCGTATTTGGGCAGCACCAGCGTCCGTGGTACTTCGTGTTTTTTGCATTCGCTCTGGCAAGCGCGTCTTATTACCTGCTGGAGCAGCCGGTGCTGCGGGTACGAGACCGCAAAGCGAAGAAACCGGTCGTGATGCGCGGGCTTCCCTCGGCGGCGTAGATGACAGTGTCGCCAGCCGCGTAATTTCTTCGGGGCAAAGACGCGGAACGTCGGAACCTCAGCGCTGATGCAGAAGTAAAAAGTAGAGCAGTACACCGAGAATTACGAATACGATCAAAATCCTGAAGATTTTCCCAAAGTTGCTGGGCTCAGGAGTGATCGGGGAACCCTCGAGCAGCACGTTGCTGCCATTGGTAAATGAAGTGCCGTCGGGTGCGGGAATTTGCATCGCGGTGCTTTGGCCGGCTCCGAGGGACGAAGCGGCTTTGCCCGAGTTCATTTTGAACGACGTCTTCTTTACTACGACATTCACATTTCCCAGATTGCCTTGTGCTGCAATGGCTTGAGCTAGCTGGGGAAGAATACTCTTCCCGGCTGCATTCAAAATTTTCTCCAACACATGAGTCTGGAGGTCCTGTTCTGTGGCGGCGTGAACTACGTCGGTATTCGGATCGGCGGAGTGAATGGAGAAGCCTCCCGCCGGAGTGCGTTCAACGTGAAAGGCGAACTGGCGCTGAGTGCCGTCGAGAGCGAGTTTGAGATCGGGAAACTCGGCGGAGAGATCGGCGACGACCTTTTGCTGAATTGTCTTCAGCAACTCCTCGCGAGTGGGAGCTTCGAGTGGCGGAATCGAGGGATCGCTGGCGCGAGCGACGAAGCCTCCGTCGGGCTTTTGCTCGATGTGGTAGGCGAACTGCGAGACCAGGCGCTTGAGATCCATTGGGCCGATTCTATCCTTACCGGTAGCGGAGATCTTGATTACTGAGGTACTCCGCTGATGCGGCGAAATTGCGAGCAAATGGTTTCCACATTTGTGAACAAAGTGTCGCCCATGAATTGCAGGCCGGCGACGGAGCGGTCGGCGGCATCCTGGTGACCAGATCCACAGGCGTCCTGGATAACAACCGGGATGTAGCCCAGATCGGCGCCCTGGCGCACCGTGGGATCGATGCCGATTTCCATGGCGATGCCGACGATGGCAAAGGCCGAGATGCCACAATCGCGCAGCGTGATATTAAGCGGCGTGCCTTCGAATGCGGACATGGTGACCTTGTCGAACACGGCCTCGCTCGCCCGAGGCCTCAGCTCGGGTATCAATTGGAAATTGGGGGAGTCAGGCAGAAACCAGGGTTTGACCTCGTCCACGGACTGCACCCGTTGCCAGGCCATCGCCATGCGAAGCTGGAAAACTCCCATGAGCTCTTTGGGCAGCGACATGTGGCGAGTGAAGATCACGCGAATGCCGGCGGAGCGAGCGGCTTCGAGGACCTGCGCGACGTTGGCTGTGATCTGGGGGCCGTCTGCGATCTGCTTGACGATTCCGACCTGCATGTCATAGACGATGAGGGCCAAGCGTCGCGGATCACAAATGTCT
>QHVR01000619.1 GCA_003223595.1 Acidobacteriota bacterium | reverse complement strand
AACAGCTTGTGGAAGTCGATGGAGACGGAGTCGGCGGATTGGAGTCCAGCCAGCCTGCCGCGCTGGCGAGGGGAGAACAGAAGAGCGCCACCGTAGGCGGCATCGACGTGAAGCCATGCTCCTGTCTGGCGGGCAATGTCGGCAATGTCGGCGATCGGATCGATCGATCCGAAGTCGGTCGTGCCGGCAGTGGCAACGATCGCGATGGGCAGAAGAGCCTGGCCATGCAGTCCATCGATCTCATCGCGGAGCGCGGTGAGACTCATGCGAAATTGATCGTCGACCGCGACCCGCACCACGGCGTCTGTTCCAAGTCCTAACTGGGCGGCGGACTTCTCCACTGTGAAATGGGCGACTTCGGAACAGAGAATGCGCAGCCGGCCAGCTTCGGGGTGCAGGCCCCGCTTTTGCGCGGGCCAGTTCCACTGCTTCTTCAGGAAAGCGTCGCGCGCGAGCCAGAGGCCCATGTAGTTGGATTGGGAGCCTCCGGCGGTGAACGTGCCATCCGCACTGGCGGGTAGTCCGGCCTGGGCGCACAACCACCTCACTAATTTCTGCTCGACAATGGTGGCTATCGGCGCCTGGTCAAACGAATCCATCGACTGATTCAGGGCGCTGATTACCACTTCTGCGGCCAGAGACGCGAGCAGGGGCGGGCAGTGCAGATGAGCGATGGTTCCGACGTCGCTGACGGCAACTGAGTTCGAAATCACCACGCGGAAGGTGCCAGCGATCTGGTCCGGTGAGAGGCCGTGCTCTGGGAGGAAGTTCCCGTTGATCAGAGCGGCCAGTTCAGAAACGCTTGCTCCGGAATACGCACGGGATGGAAAACATTCGGAGACGAGCTGCGCGGCTTGAGAAATCAGTTGGCGGTAGGACTCTTTGCTTTCCGGGCTGGAGGTCAGGAATTCGGATTCGAACACGCGAGCCTCAGACTACTTCTTGCGCACACCGAAAACGAGGGAAAGGACTCCGCCGCCGATCAGGACGATGCCGACGGCGGGCGGCAGCTTTTCGCGGCTCTCGGTCTGCAGCGTGAACTTGGCATCGCCGATGCTGACAGAGTGATCGTCACGGTGCGGCATGGGGATCACGAAAGATAATGCGCCAAGGATCAGCAACAATACTCCGAGCACAGGCAAAGCCTTCATCGGTGAACTCCTGTCATCACATTGAGAATGCAGTGCGAACCAGCAATTAGTGCGACAATCATACAGAATTTCAGGCTGGCCCGCGCACCGAAACAGGGACTGAGGACTCGATGAAGAAGAAGAAAGAAAAGTTAGCCCACAAGTATCGCGTCGATGACGGCAAGGGTT
This sequence comes from Acidobacteriota bacterium, assembly GCA_003223595.1. Lineage (GTDB taxonomy): Bacteria > Acidobacteriota > Terriglobia > Terriglobales > Acidobacteriaceae > Sulfotelmatobacter. The sequence continues at coordinate 1,223 of QHVR01000619.1, read as the reverse complement.
TTAAGTTGAAAGATTTCGATCCCAGCGATACGGACGGTTGGGATTCGAAAGAGCATGCCGCCAAAGAGTTGCAAGCGGGAGTGGATCGCACTGCGGAACTGCAGGACATGCTCTATGCCCAGGACAAATGGGCGCTGCTTCTCATTTTTCAGGCGATGGACGCCGCGGGAAAGGACGGAGCGATCAAGCACGTGATGTCTGGAGTGAATCCCCAAGGCTGCGAAGTGTATTCGTTTAAAGCGCCGTCAGAAGGCGAGCTACAGCACGATTTCTTGTGGCGCACGACACGGGACATGCCGGAACGCGGGCACATCGGCATCTTCAACCGTTCCTACTATGAGGAAGTGCTGATCGTGCGGGTGCACCCAGACATACTGAAGGGCGAGAAGACGCCTCCCGCGCTGGTGACCAAGAACATCTGGGAGCAGCGATTTGAGGATATTCGATTTTTCGAGCGGCACATGGCGCGCAGCGGGACGGTGATCCGGAAGTTCTTCCTGCACGTCTCTAAGAAAGAACAGAAGAAGCGATTTCTTGCCCGGTTGGATGAGCCGGAGAAGAATTGGAAGTTCTCGGCAGGCGATATTCACGAGCGCGAGTATTGGGACGAGTACCAGGATGCGTACGAAGACATGATCCGCAATACGGCGACCAAGCATGCGCCATGGTATGTGGTGCCCGCGGACAACAAGTGGTTCACGCGGCTGGCGATTTCGTGCGTGGTGGTGGATGCGCTGGAATCGTTGAAGCTTGCTTATCCCAAGGTGGACGACGCCAAGAAGAAGGAGTTGCAGGAGGGCCGGAAGATTCTGGAAGGGAAGGGTTGAAGCCGCATGAGAAGGTGCTGCCCCTACGCGAGTCATCCGTACCTTAAACTTTGTATTACTATTGGTGAATCGTTTTAGTCCTCCCGGAGATTATCTACATGGGCCTATACAGCTTTCGCAAGATTGCGTCTCTTGTCCTGCGCGTTCTCGTGGCAATGACAGTTTTGTTCCTGGTTAGTGCTGTTGCGATTGGACAGACTAAGCCGGAGCGGCAATCGAAAGCGACGAAGGCATCGGAAGCGAAACCCGCGTCCTCCACTTCGCAACCGGAAGCCAAGAGCAGCGACGCCGACAACGAAGAGTCTGAATCGGCCAAGCCGGAAGACAAGCCATTTAAGGGCATGAAATACAGGTTGATCGGGCCATTCCGTGGCGGACGATCGCTGACGGCGGCGG
>QHVR01000339.1 GCA_003223595.1 Acidobacteriota bacterium | reverse complement strand
TACCATACGTGAGCGCGAGTCTCCGGTCACTGGCGTCGGGACCACCACAGCCGAAGCGCGCACCGTCGTCTCATGGGTGGCGCTCACGGGCGTGGTGTATCCCTTGGCCAGCGTAATGCCCGAGATCCCTCCGGAGCGCCTGGAACTGCTCCACAAAACGCTCCCCACCATGCCCATTCTGCCTGTAGACCTTTTCAGCCGCGGCAGCGATATCGACTGGGACACCTTCAAGCACACCACGCCTGATACCTATATCCATCACTATCCCGAGATCCTGGATCTCAAGGTGAACGCCCCCGCTGGCGACTATGATGTCGCAGCGTTCACAAATTGGCGCAGCCAGCCCGCGTCGCGCAGCGTCTCGCTTGCCGAAAAGCTGGGGCTCAGCGATACCGATGACTACGTGGCCTTCGACTTCTGGAACCAGAAACTGCTCGGGGTGTTCCGGAACAAGATCGACGTTGCCGTGGAACCGCATGACACCCGCGTGCTGCTGATTCATCGGGTTACCGGTCACCCGCAGCTTGTCGGAATGTCGCGCCACATCACCGGCGCGTTCTCGCTCGAGAGTTATCAGTGGGATGCCGCATCGCGCCGCCTGAGCGGTGTTTCCCAGGCGATCGCTGGCGCACGCTACGTGCTGACGGTTTATGTCCCGGGCGGGCACCGCTTCCTGCGCGCCGCAGCCACCTCCGGCGGCAAAGCCGTGGCGGTCGCTTCCGCGCAAACCGGCAACGCAGTGACGGTGAGCTTTCCCGGGCAGTCCGGCAAGGTTGAATGGAACGTCTGGTTTGGCAGGTGAGAATTTCTGCCTCAAAAACAATGCATGCCGTTCCAATTCAATCTTGATGCAGTTGGTTGACGGGGGATATCGCCATGGATAAACAAAATCGCAGATCG
>QHVR01000338.1 GCA_003223595.1 Acidobacteriota bacterium | reverse complement strand
GGTATGGGGAGACACACATGGGCTTTGCCAAGATGAGCAAGGCAACATTTACGTCGGGCATACGGTCCATAAGTCAAGCATGCGCGGCGAGGCGATTGTTGTCTTCGATGTAAGAGGCCAGTTCATCCGTGCTTTCGGTGAGGGCTTTCGGGGAGGAGCCCATGGACTGAAGCTGCGGCGCGAAGGCAAAGCAGAGTTTTTGTACCATTGCGATATCAATCGATGCCGAGTCGTGAAAACCACCCTTACCGGGGAAGAAATCTGGATTCATGGTTATCCGCGGGAAGACGCGAGCTATAGCGAGCGGCCGATTGACTTCGTGCCTACCAATGTTGCTTTTGCTCCGAATGGTGACTTTTACGTGGGCGACGGTTACGGCTCGAGTCACATATTGCGCTATTCTCTGGACGGGAAATTCATAGGTGAGGTCGGCAAGCGAGGACAGGGTGACGGAGAGTTCCAGACTCCGCACGGCCTTTGGGTCGACGACCGAGGAAAAACGCCGATCCTAACCGTGGCCGACCGCGGAAACAGAAGAATCCAGACTTTCACGCTCGACGGTACGCACCTGAAGACCCTCAAAGACGAGGAGCACGTACGCATGCCCTGTAATTTCCATACCCAGGGCGAAAAGATGGTGTGTCCCGATCTAGACAGTCAGGTTTGCATCCTCGATCGTGAATTCAAGGTAGTGGCGCAACTGGGAGACGGTAAAGCGGAAAACGGCGACGTGGGCTCCCGACGCAGTCAGTCACGGTCACAGTTTACGGCCGGGAAGTTTATCACGCCGCACGATGCCATCTTCCTCCACAATGGCGACATTCTGCTGGCCGAGTGGCTTCCGATCGGGCGACTCACGCTTCTCCGCCGGACTTAGCCGCACGACATTTGTTTAATTTAGGGGTGGGTTCTCGGCGCCATGAATCAGAAAACAACTTTACTGACCAAGTTTTCTGGTAGGGCTTTCCCTGGGACGATTCCTGTCTGGCCCGCATAAAAGTGGGAGAGCTTCGGAAGCTTGGCGATCGTAGGCAGCACTGCCGGTGTCACAGGAGTGCCGTAGACGTTCAGCGACTCGAGTTCATTAAGGGTATGGAGCCGTAAGAAGGTGCTGTCTGTAAGGTGCGTGTCCATGAGTCGTAGCACGTGCAAGCGCTTCATAGCGGCGATAGCAACCGCCGACTGGTCGGTAATAGCCGTGCGCGACAAGTCAGCGACGACGATGTGCTCGGAGACTAGATCAAACGCCTCGAGTTCCCGGTCGCCAAACTTACCTCCGAGGATTGAAGCATTCAGTCGCAAATCGGCCGACCCTCGTGAGTCATAATCCAATATGTTGGGGAATTGCTTTTGCAACTGTGCAACCGCCGGTGCAATCGTGGCACGCAGCTTAGCCACTGCGGCCGGGTCGATTTCTTCAAATTTCACTTCGGCGGGCGCGATAGAAGCTGACGGTGCATTTTTGATGGCATTAGCAGCAAGTGTGTCCGAGGCACCCGCTCCAATCCATAGCTCGATTGTCTTTACCTCGTCCGCAGCCAACGGCGACTTTCCCCTCGGCATAAAATCGTCGTGACCGGCCGCCAAAGTGATTCGGCGAAAGAGATCGCTCCCTTGAATGCTCCCAATCTGAATTACCGGCCCATCTTTCCCACCTCCCATTAAACCTCGGTAGCTGTCGAGCCGAAGATCGCCTTTGTGTTTTTCCGCGCCATGACAGCTGATACAGCGTGCACTGAAAATGGGTTGAATTCGAGCTCCGTAAAAAGTGGTGGGATCGGGGAGCGAGGCTGATGCATCGCGATTGTCCCTTACTCCAAGCAGAGTGCGCAGACCCCTGGGCATTTCTTCGGTGAGATGATTCGATCCAAGCGACAATTGAGCCCCTCGGTAACCGGTCCATGCAACGAGTCCCGCTCCCAGCGCCAATGCAATTGCGTAGGCCAAGCCGAGTGAGCGCAACCGCGTGCCCAGCAGCCAGCAGCCCCAACAGACAAGGCACAGCACAACTCCGCCCCACATGTGCTGGGTGATCAGCCTCCCGGAATAGCCTCCGCTGCGTCCCAGACACCATCCCAGAATCGCTGCTGCAGTGGCCCCGACCGTGGCCAACGCAAGAACGAAACTTACTGAAAGACGCAAATACGCGAAACGAGCGCTGCGCCCGGCAACTTCCAGAATCGGTACTAACAGGAAAAATGCGATAGGAAAATGAACCAACAATGGATGGAAACGTCCGATGAACTGGAACCAGTCCGCACGCTCATTTCCGTCCGGTGGAACAAATGCGACCAACATCACCACAACCAGCACGGGAGCCAGCATCGCGAATCCGAGGCGAGCTGTGCTGAGAACCGCGCCCCGGTTCGATGCTGTCATGGAGGGCTCACTAGCATCAGGAATTCGAGTGGGAACAGTCATGCGAGAATCTCAGCCACCACCCGTGCCGGCTTCACACTTGTCAGCTTCTGTTCCAAACCTTGAAATCTGAAGTTCAACTTGTGATGATCGAATCCGAGCAGATGAAGCAGTGTTGCATGGAGGTCGCGAATCTCCACCGGATCTTTGACGATTTCATATCCCATATCGTCGGTCTCTCCATAAGTGATTCCGGATCTTACTCCACCGCCGGCTAGCCATATCGTGAAGGCGCCCGGATTGTGGTCGCGGCCTACATACTTCATTACCTGCCCGCCGCGATTTTCTCGCATGGGCGTGCGGCCGAACTCTCCACCCCACACCACCAGAGTATCTTCCAGCAAACCACGCGAGCTGAGATCGGCCAGCAGTGCTGCTGTCGGTTGATCGACTTCGCGGCAACGATCGTTGAAACCGATGTTTAACGCTTCTTTGGCGTCCGCTCCATGCGAATCCCATCCCCAATGGTAAAGCTGAATGAATCGAACTCCGCGCTCTGCCAGACGGCGCGCTACCAGGCAGTTGTTGGCGAAACTGGCCTCGCCTGGTTTCGAGCCATACTGGGCGTGCACCCAATCAGGCTCTTTGCGAATGTCCATCGCGTCGGTTGCGTCCATCTGCATCCGAAACGCCATCTCGTATTGCGCGATGCGCGTCACCGTCTCCGGATTTCCGAATGCGGCGTATGTCTGCTGATTAATGTCATCAATGGTGTCAAGCATGCTCCGGCGCAATGCCCGGCTTACCCGTTGAGGATTGTCGAGGTAGAGCACAGGCTCACCGTGGGAGCGGCACTGCACTCCCTGGTACACGCTGGGAAGGAAGCCAGAACTCCACAACTGCTTTCCGCCATCGGGCGTCTTGCCACCGGAAAGCAACACGATAAAGCCTGGCAGATTCTGATTCTCAGTGCCTAGACCATACACCAACCACGACCCGAACGACGCGTATCCGAGTCGCGGATTCCCCGTTTGGACCAGCAATTGTGCTGGAGCATGATTGAACTGGTCCGTGCGCATGGACTTGATGAAACAGATATCGTCAAGCTGTTTCTCGATGTGTGGCAGACGGTCCGAGATCCACTGACCGCTTTGTCCCGTTTGATGAAAGGGGTATTGCGATCCGAGGAGCTTCGGAACACCGCTGATGAAGGCGAACCTTTTTCCGGCGAGCAACGAAGCAGGACAATCCTGCCCATCAAATCTCTTTAATTCGGGTTTATGTTCAAACAACTCCAACTGGCTGGGCGCCCCCGCCATATGCAGGTAAATCACTCGGCGCGCCTTCGCCGGAAACTGCGGCGGAAGAGGAGAAAGTGGAGTTCTGGGATCGCGACTGAAATCGAGCGCAGCGGTTTCCGCTCCCGCCGCGTTCGCGAACGGCACAAGCTTCGACGCGAGCGTTCCTAGAAAGACCGTACCCAGACCTGCGCCGAGATTGCGAAAGAAATGGCGCCGCGTTTGCGCTTGCAGCAAAGCCAGTTCCACTTCAGTCGGCGATCCGGATTTGACGTCTAGGTCTACCGGACTCCGTGGACGTATTGGGGAATCAGACATAGGCATTACCTGGTCAAAGACGCATCAAGATTGATGAGAACGCTCGCGACGGCGGTCATGGCGTTCAAATCCTTGGGGCTGCCGCGCGCATTGGCTACGACAGGTGTCAAAGTCAGTGTTGCAAGAGTTTTTTGATAAAGCGCCCGCAGAGCCGTTAACTCTTGTTCAGTCAGATCTCGCGACAGCACCAATCGGGCTCCGTACCTGATCCGAGCATCTACATTCGCTTGCCTGGTGATCATGCGTTCAGCCATAGCTTCGGCGGCTTCGTAGTACACGGGATCGTTGAGTGTTACCAACGCTTGCAAAGGTGTATTGGTGCGGATGCGCCTCGCCAAACTTGTGTCATGATCGGACGCATCGAAGGTAAGGAAGCTAGGGTAGCCGCTGGTCCTCTTTATATAGGTATAAATTGCGCGCCGGTAACGGTCGGGGCCAGTTGCATCTTTCCACTTTTCGTCGTTGTAGACGCTATTCCAAACGCCTTCCGGTTGTGGAGGCATCACCGGCGGGCCGCCCATTTTGTCGGATAACAATCCGCTCGCCGACAACGCCTGATCCCGGACCATTTCAGCGGTGAGTCTCTGCTGCGGTCCACGAGCCAATAGTCGGTTATGAGGATCTCTCTCGAGAAGGGCGGCACCGGTTTTTGCGCTCTGCCGATACGTTGCGCTTGTGACCAACTCGCGCAAGAGAGCTTTCATATCCCAGTGCAGGTCGTTTTGAAAGTGGAGCGCGAGCCAGTCGAGCAGTTCGGGATGGCTGGGCTCCTCGCCCACACTGCCGAAGTTTTCGAGAGTTTCGACGATCCCTGTCCCAAATAACTGTTCCCAATAACGATTCACAGCCGTGCGCGCGGTCAACGGCTGGCCCGGAGCGAAGAACCATTTGGCGAGAGTCAGCCGATTTCGAGGCGCACGCTCCGGCAAGCGGGGGAAAATTCCCGGCACGTCCGGAACCAGCGGGGGTCCGACTTTGGTGAGGAAGTTGCCGCGCTCAAATTCCAACGTAGTTCGCTGGTCGTAATCGGGCTGCTCCGCCATAACCGGGAGAGGAACGGTAGGAATTTTGTTCAATTGGCGGGTCAGGGTGGTGAGTTTCGCGAGTTCCTCAGTCCAATTGTTATCGGTGGCGAGTTTTCGCCAGGATTCATCTCCACTCACAGACAGATGGGCTCGCCGTACTAAAGCCGGCTTGTCGTCGATTTGCTGAGTCTGCGTCAGGTGCAGTTTGATCCGACTCCCAGGAGCAAGTCTGAGAGGTTCGGCAAGAACGCCGACCACCCAGCGTGTCTGAAACAGATTAGGTACTACTTGGAACCCAATGGCGCCTGGATCCTCGCTGAGTTCGCGTTTCGATTCAACGCCGTCATTTACCGCTCTCTCCAGAGCCGATTCAGAATCGGGGATGAGATAACGGAATACGATTTTTGTCTGTTGTCCTCTCGCTCCGATGACCCAGGCGTCGATTCGATCGACAATGAATCCGAGTTCTGGCGTATGGCGGGCGATTTCACCGTTCGTCGGAGAGGCCTCGATGCGCAACGCGGTTAATACGGGCGCATCTACCTTTGCGGTCAGCTCAAACATCTGCTTGCCGGAGGTTTCCGAGCTTGCTTGTAGATCACCATCTGAGACGGGCAGGTGCGTTTCTTTTCCGGCCTCGGCATGCGCTCTCTTGCGCGCATCAGTGATCGCCTGCCGCAGATATTTGCGCTGCTCGTTTTCTTTTTTTGGAGATAGTTTCCGTTGCTTCAGATGCACCAACTTACGTTCAAGCTCGGAAGCTTCCCATTGCGCGCCGAGAGCTGCACTAGCTTTTGCAGAGGTGATGTGGATGGGCGACCATTGCGACTGCTGTTCGAATTGCCTGCCGCGAGATACGAGGGCGAACTCTAACTTGGCGAGTTCCTGCTGCAAGCGCGCAGCTTCGGGGTAGCGCGTCTTATCCCTCGGCACGCGCAAGATGGGGGTGTCCTCGGGAAGATCGGCGTCCTGAGTGTTGTTGAAGAATGCCAGGGATTTGTAATACTCCACGTGTCGGATCGGATCGTACGGATGGGAATGACACTGGACGCAATTGATGGTGAGACCGTTCAGCACCGACCACGTCGTCGCCGACCGATCCATGACAGCGACGGTGCGGAACTCTTCGTCGTCCGTACCGCCTTCATCGTTGACGGGTGTCTGGCGATGGAAAGATGTTGCGATCCTATCCTCAAACGTAGCGCCTGGAAGCAAATCACCAGCCAACTGTGTGATCACGAATTGATCGTAAGGTAAGTTGCGATTGAAGGCCTCAATCACCCAGTCTCGATAGGGCCACACACCAGGGCGCTCCATGTCCTTCTCATAACCCTTGGTATCAGCGTAGCGAGCCAGGTCGAGCCACATCGAGGCCCAGCGTTCGCCATAATGGGGCGAGCTCAACAAGCGATCGACCTGCTTTTCGTAAGCGTTGGCAGACGAGTCAGCCAAAAACGACGCTTGCTCTTCTGGTGTTGGCGGAAGACCGGTAAGGTCGAGCGAGACCCGGCGCAACAAGGCAGACTTGTCCGCCTCAGGAGATGGCGAGAGACCTTCTTTTTCGAGACGTGCGAGTACAAATCGGTCAAGAGGCTGACGGGGCCACCCGCTTTGCCTGACAACGGGCAGAGATTGGCGCGTCGGAGCAATAAATGCCCAATGGTCCTCCCATTTAGCGCCCTGTTTGATCCACCTCCGCAGAACGTCAATCTGTTGGGGGGACAACTGGGCTGCATGGTACGGCATCCGGAATTCAGGGTCCGAGGATGTCACGCGCGCAATCAGTTCGGACTCGTCCGGTCTTCCCGGCACAATTGTTCTCTTGCCCGATTTTCCAGTGCCCAACGCCTCTTCCTGAAATAAGAATGAAACATTGTTTTTCTGCCGCACGCCCCCGTGGCAGGGCATGCAGTTCTGGTTCAGGATTGGACGAACATCACGGCTAAAGTGCACTTCACGGTCGGAACGGCGATGAATGAGATAGGCGGTAACAAGGGGTAAACAAAAAAAGAGCAGCCCGAGCACCCAGAACTGGGGCGATCTTGAATCCAATGTTTTTCTGGCACCCCACATATTGCAGCCTGCGCGGCACACATTATATTGCGAATCGTCCCGCGGTTCATTTCTCCTTGGCTTCTGCATTGCAAAGGAATTCTTGGACGACTCCCGGGCAACAGCCAACTCGGAAGTGTATCGAAACCGACTTATCGGGCCGTAAGCCGTGCTTTGGGCACGATTGGACGACAGGCGAGAAAAACCATGTGCGATTGATATCAGAAACTAAAGCGCTCAAGACAGTCTCGAACTTTGATTCCTAATTTTCAAGCCGACGCTAGGCGAACATCGGCGCTGGTCACAGAGTGGTCACAATAAATTTGCCACCTTGATCAGTTAAGTTGTTGATGGGACAGGGAGATAAGCTGGTTGTGCGCAGCCCTGAAAAGGCTGGCGTCGGGGGTTCAACTCCCTCCCTGGCCACGAAATCAGTAGAATTCAACTATTTACCCCTCATTGTTAAATCATCACCTCGGGCATATTTTGGGTAGATTGATAATCTTCGATATTTGTAAACAGCTGCGAATATTGGGGTTCAACAACGGTAGATCGCAGCCCAAGAGGGCTTGGCGTCTGTCATTATTATTCGGAGGTGATTATTCGGATGTGTGTTCCTGAATGGAGCAGAGTGTCGGACAAACGCGCCATCCAAGGAATCAGTTTTCAAAGGGCGGCGCAGTTCGCGAAGGTAGTGTGACGTACGTATGGGCACCTAGACCTGCCATGAAGCTTGATTCGGCGGATCGCGTGGCGGCGTGACTCGCGCTAGCATTTCCAACTGGAAAACAATGGGGATATCGAGGAGAAGGCGAATATGAAATCTCAACTGGCAGTAGTTGGTCTGGGAGGATCAATGGCACAGCACTCCAGCAGTTTGGCTGCCCTGAGAATTGCATTAGAAGGTGCGGCTGAAGTTGGTGCGAAAACGGATCTTCTTGACATTCGACAATTGTCACTGCCGATGTATGACCCTGGCGCTGAAAACAATCCACCGGAGTCGGTGCGTGGCATGTGTGACGCAATCCATAATGCGGACGGTCTAATATGAAGCAGTCCGATGTACAACGGAACGATAAGTGGCTCCTTCAAGAACGCTCTGGACTGGCTAAAGCTGCTGGGCGACCGAAATCCTCCTTACCTGACGGACAAGGTAGTTGGCCTCATCAGCACTGCGGGAGGCATGCAAGGGTTGCAAGCCGTAAACACGATGGAGTTTGTAGTTCGAGCGCTCAGAGGCTCGGCGGTTCCTCTGGTGATGCCGATTGCGCAAGCCTGGAAGGCGTTCGATAAACAGGGTGTTGCTCAAGACGCGCAATTGACCGAGCAACTGCATGCATTGGGGAGAGAAGTAGCCAGAGGTTCCTGTCAGTTTGCGCTCCAAAGGCCGACCAAAGCAGACGCGGCAAAAGCGGAAACTAAAATTACACCTCTTAGTGACGAGGAAGCAAAGATCGCCTAAGCCCTATTTGATTTTGCGATGCACTCCGATTGGCGACCAATGCAGAAAGAGAGTTAGAGCTGCGAAACTCGGCCACTTCGTGAACCGAGTTTTCGCAATCTTCTCATCGCAGATCTTGTCTCCAAATTGCAGCGTCAACTCAGCACAATAGAGGCATGGGACTGTGCTTCTACTGGCAATTCATCATCTTCGACGGGCAATTTGGGATCGTCAGGAGTGCAGAAAAAAACGATTCGACAAACTGTTGGCTCACGGCAGACGCCGTAGGTTCGACCCCGTTGCTCCTGCATTCCTACCCCACTTGCAGTGCAAGCATCGAAACCGATCCGCCATCCACCCCTTCTACTGGAAATGCAACACGCTCCGAAGGCGTGCGCGTGCCGATCACATACAGGAGCGGCAGGACGAGAGTGTCTCGACCT
>QHVR01000337.1 GCA_003223595.1 Acidobacteriota bacterium | reverse complement strand
GATTGTCACCGACGAGAACCTCGCCGAGATTGACGGCGCGGCCTTCTGGGGATATCGCCCACAAGATGTAGGTCAGATACTCGTTGCCGAAAGTTGTAGGCCTTTGCAGATTCCCAAATTCGACTTCGATTTCGGTGTAGCCCTTTTTGCTTTCCACTTTCGCTTGACCAGTGGCGGCAGGCATAAGGTCCGTACCCGCGAAATCGAGTTTTGAGGCTCCGCTCCGGTGCTTGTAGTTGACTGCCTGCACACTCCTGCTAGTGACCGTCACGTGAAAGACAGGCATCGGAGTCAACGGTTCGACGGCCGGGGTGGTTTGCGAGTTAGTCTGCGCCCATGCGCTCAGACTGAGGATAATTCCAGCTACGAGAAACAGCTTTGTTTTCAAAGTATCTCCTTAAGGCAGATGTCTGCCGCATTGCGCAATGCAAATCTTTGGTGGTGCATATCGCAGGTTCGCCTACGAGATCAGGAATAGGCCGACATGAACCCGAGCCAGGGAATGGAACAATCCGAAAATATTCAGCAACCACAGAACCACTGCGATGACTACAACCCCATTCAGAATGGATTTGATGGACCCCTGCATTGGGATGAATCGGTTCACCAGCCACAGGAGGACACCTACAATAACCAGAACTTCGAGAATTTGGAGCAGAGGCATGATCTTTGACCTTCCTTGTTGCGCGAGGTATCCCCTCTCATCCGCTTGAGGGAGTTGCCCGTTCGATGTTCAGAGTCTTTAGGGCCGAATCGTGTTCCGCCGCAAGGTTTGGCGGCTGGCACGCGGATGAAGAGTGCTGATTCGCTGGATGTGGCCGCTTGCGTGACCTGATCAGGGCACGTCCCCAGCGACCTAAGGTAAAGGAACTGCGATTCAGCTTCGCGGCTCCCGTCTACACACTCAGAAGATAATCAAGAATGACAGGTTAAGGCTAACGCCGTCTGAGCAAGATAGCTCACATACAAAGAATCGATTGCAACGCAAGGACTGAGTGAACGCAGGAAGCGTAGTGAAAAGATCAGAATTCGTCTCTAAGCGGCGGATCGAGAGGTAACGGAATGTGCGGGTCCGTCAGCATCTGGCAGATCGAACTCCTGCCCACAGTCGAAGCAGACCTTGTATGTGCGGTGTTTAATCGTGAACACGCGGCTCAGGTGCCGGTGCCGGCAGCCAAAGAAAAAGTGAACAATCTTCAAAAGCAGTCTCATACATCCTGCGCGCTGCGGCGTTCGCCAACTTCCAGTAACGTCCAGCCAGTCGAGTCACGATTTTACACTGGCACGAGCCAGGGCAATTGAGCAATCCGGAGTTCCGTAAGAAATATTTGAGCGTAATGCCATCGGCGTCCATGGTGTATCTACAGGGAAACACGACATCATCGAGGTGTAGGTATCTGGATCGCTTCCGATTGTGGCGCACTGGCGATGGTCAGGCATTCACGTGCACGGGCATCAACTCGGGAACACATCGAGCAGTTTGGATGGCTTTAGCCGCGTCTTCGGCCGTGAGCTTTCCCATGATCAGAGCCAGCTTGCGGTTGGTTGTCATCTGAAAGGGAAACTTACCAATCCGCTGCACGTATGCATGTGCGCGCGTCCCAGTATGGCTCACTCTTACAACAAACTTGATATTGGACATGATTTCTCCTGTGTGCTCGGCTGGAGAAACAAACGGAATGCGAGAAAGCCCCATCCCATTTCCTTCACCGCTGTGTAGTTGGTCTTCGTATCGCGTATAACACCTATATGCCTTTGTACGGCTCGTACGGAGCGTCCTGCGCGGGTTTTTCCGCATACGGCTTGTAAGGAGACTCAGGCAGCGCAGGTTTATCGGAATAAGGCGTATATGGAGTTCCAGGCAGCGCTGGCTGTTTGGCACCTTCGGAGTCTTTTGCTGCCCCAGAGTGCGCCAGTAGCGGTTCGAGATATTTAGTTCCGATCGTAGCTAAGGGCTTGAACATGGGATCGCTCCTGAGCAGAGGTTCAACAACGAAAATCGCGTCCGCTAGCGACGCTTTCCACTACTGCCGCTCCCCTGCCCTAGAGAAATGATGCGCCTCGTCGGGTATTCCGGGATGGTCACAATTGACCATCTTAATTGACGAGGAAGCGTGCATTGTGTAGCCATGAAAGCCAAAAAGAAACTAGCATTATCGGTTCGCTGCCCGACATGTGGCGCAAAACCGGGAGAAAAATGCGAACTCAGCACGGGCCTGCCCCGCACCGAACCTCATCGAGACCGCCGGTTAGCGGGTTGGGAGAAATGAATGCTGGGCAGACTTTCAGGCGACTGCTGGCTTCGCGAACGTTGAAGTGAGACGCTCGAAGACTTCACTTATCAGTGCCGCGGCTGCTGCGCTCTCTTCCCCTGTTGGCGTCGAAATCTGGAGCAGTACCTGCCGGCCGGGGTTCGGGGGAAGCACAAACGAATTCTGGTGTTGCATAACAAATTCCAGAATGTGAGCCAATCCTTCGGATTCGTATCCGTTCTCGAAGCGGACGCCGGTGCCGTGAATCGTGTTTGCGGAGCTCCAATACTCGCAAGCCAAAAGCCAATGACCTCGGGCTATGGACGACCAGACTTTGAGGTAATCCAGTGTGCCCGTTGGAGTAAACGCGTACTCGATGTGAATCAAGTGAGCTTGGGCGCCATGCGCGAGATCTGGCCAGGACACAACAATTGCACACTCCAGAGCTCGGTCGAGACTTTGATTCGCATCATGGTTCATAGATCGATTCTCTGGAGCGGAACCCGCGCTCATTCTCGAGCCCATGCCACATCGCGTTGGGACGATTGCCGCGCGACCGCGCTGTCAAGGCAGCAACTCTGTTGCATATGGCGGGAATGCGCGGACACAGTCACGTACGGCACTCCGAGGAAACGCCGGGTAACGATTGCGGTAACTTCAAGACCATTGAAGTGCTGCTGCTTTACTTTCTCTAAAATTCGCTTCAATGCATGTTGTACTTTCGCTGCTCCAAGCGAGCCCAGAAAAATCACTTTGACTTCGCTCGCCATGAAAAAGAAGTTCCACCCGGCAGCATGGATCTTGCGATCCAGCTCAGACACATCCAAAGCCTTGAGCAGAGTCCATGGTCCTGAATAGGGCTCACTCTCCAGCCCAAGCAGTTTCTTCATCCCGGGCCAGTCCTTCATGAGAATCGCGCCGACTTGAACGGTTGGTGACATCAGTGATGGTGTCCTCTCAGCTGTAACAATGGTGGACTAAGTGGAGAGCAAAAACTGCTCAAAACAGACCACTTGGCCCAGAAGCCGCGTTCTGCACGGATTTCCGAGTCTCGTGCCGATTCGATTATTCCGCTGTGCAGTTCGTCACGAGACTATACTTGCAGAACATGCCCCCTTCCACAGCAGTGAAGAAGAACGGCGGATTTAATCCCGACACCTTCCTCGCCACCATCGGCGACGGCAGAAAGATCCTGGCGGTCGCGAAAAAGCAGTCGATCTTTGCACAGGGCGACCAGGCGGACGCGGTCTTCTATGTGCAGAAAGGCAAAGTGAGGCTCACGGTTGTATCGAAGATCGGCAAAGAAGCGACGATCGCGATCGTAAACCAGGGAAACTTTTTTGGAGAAGGATCGCTGGCTGGTCAGCTGTTACGGATGGGCTCCGCGGCAGCGATGACAGATTGCGAGATTCTTCGGGTCGAGAAGAAGACGATGATGGATGCCCTTCATCGCGAGCCTGCGCTTTCGGAAATGTTTGTGGCGTATTTGCTGGCGCGTAATATCCGCTACGAAGAGGATCTGGTTGACCAACTATTCAACTCCAGCGAGAAACGCTTGGCTCGCGTACTGCTATTGCTCGCTCATTTTGGCAAGGAAGGAATTCCCGAAACCGTGATTCCAAGAATCAGCCAGGAAACACTCTCTGAGATGGTTGGGACGACCCGTTCGCGAGTCAGCTTCTTCATGAACCGATTCAGAAAGCTGGGCTTCATCCATTATGCTGGCGGGTCCGAAGGTGCTTTGCAGGTCCACAGCTCGCTGCTCAACGTCGTGCTCCACGACTAGCGTGGAGACCAAAAAAGAAGGTTAGTGAAGGTCGGCACGGTTGAGGGCTTCTAGGAAAGCGGTGGTCAGATGAGAAGCCTTGATGGTCTCGGTAGGGGACCACTCCAGCGGTGGGAGATGACGGACGCGCACCGGCGCGGTCGGGGTGCTCTGGCGATGTCCGCACGACAGGCAGATGGCTCCCACTTCTCGGATCTCGGTTTCCTTCGATATTTCATTTTCGCGAACCGCAAGAGAGCCTGCGATCACTGGGCCGGCGCACGTGTCACATAGGTACGCGGAGAGGTGAAGATATTGCTTTCTCATCGGACTCCTTCGACTGAATAGATACGACACGATGCCAACGTGTCTCTCCGCTAGCCGTGCTGGGCAGCTTTCTTCTGAAGAGAAACCTCGGTGAGAGATTTTCCGCACTCCATACAAACTTGTTTAGACTTCGGTGTAATGAGCCCGCAAAACGGGCACATCCTCTGTGCTCGAACTTCCTGAACCCGCGGTCTGAGCAATGCCAGCAGCGTTTTAAGGGATTGCCATGTGGATGCGAGCCGCCGACGCAGAGACGGATGATAGGGTTCCATAAATTCACCTTTGCCGGGCTCTCGGCTGATTGCGCGAATCTCCGACCCTTAAACAATGACAGAGCATGGGTTGCGATTCTGTGCAGGATTGCTCACTTTGCGCCCTTCTGCGGCGATCAAACGATAGTCGAGAGGGGGATCTGCCTGGTTTTAGAACTGAGCAATTCAGACCAGCTATTCGTTCATCTTGCGCTCATTATGGTTCTTGAGATGAGCACTTCCTCTCTCTCTTTCAGGTCCTCTGAGCTAAGTCAGCATATCTGAAGTTTTCTCCTCTTAGTTCCGTAGAACCCAAAGGAAAACATTCATGAAGAAAGTAATCTCGATGCTGTTGATGAGCGCTGTGGGAATGGTTGGAACGTGTGCATGGGCAGGCTCTGCCCGGCAGGACTCCGTCGCACGGCTGGATTCCTCCGTCGACGTGTTGCACGCCATTATGGCAACTCCGGACAAGGGAATACCGGAAGAGGTTTTGAGCAATGCCAAATGCATCATGGTGGTGCCGAACATGATCAAAGGCGGATTCATTTTCGGCGGAAAGCACGGACGCGGCGTTGCTACCTGCCGTACTGCCGAAGGCTGGAGCGCACCGGCGTTCGTCTCGATTGGCGGCGGGAGTGCGGGATTTCAGATCGGCCTCGAAGGCGTCGACCTCGTCATGCTGGTCATGAACGATCAGGGGTTCCAGCATTTGCTATCCAGCAAATTTGAACTCACAGGGGAAGGGTCGGTTGCGGCAGGCCCAGTCGGACGTCATGCGTCCGCAGGGACAGACTGGAAGATGAACACTGAAGTCCTGACTTATTCGCGCTCAAAGGGCGTGTTCGCCGGCCTGACGCTCGAAGGTGCAGTGGTGGAGCAGGATAACGATTCCACTCACGCCATTTACGGCAAGCACATGATGTTCCGCAATATTCTTTCGGGGAAGGCGACGACTCCGCACAGCGCAGATGCGTTCCTGAAAGCTGTGTCACAGGCAGGCCAGCAGGCAAAAATTGCTGAAGTAAAAAACGACAAGAAATAGTTGTTGGTCAAGGCCTAACGACCGCAACGCTTGGCTGGCCGGAACCTGAATTGGCTCCGGTCAGCACAACCCGCTAAAAAGACTCACCGTCGCGCATATCACACGAAACCTCAACCATCAATTGTGACGTCGCCCGCTCCCCGCAGTCGGCCGGTATGACCAATATTGATCAGTTCCGTGTGCTCGAATGTGGGATCCTCCTAGTAGGAATCTGCGGAGGTGGATTATGGTGCTGACGATCGTGGCAGTTATCTTTGGAGTTTTCGCTATTGGTCTGATCGTCCTCTTGATCTACAAGAGCACACTCTTGATGCACAGGGATGACCAGTTGTTTCTGGATGACGCGAGTTCGCACATGCACGCAGAGCAGACAGAACTGTTGACCAAGGTCAACCGCCTTACCATCCCGATGCGCGTGCTCAGCATCGGGTCCGGGGTATTTCTGATGGTGCTCGCGGCGATGTGGTTTTACCAGAAGTTGAACGCGATACAGTAGCGCCACCCTCCGAACAGCGGCTGGAGTTTTACGCGGGACGGGATTGGGACACATCCTCGTAGCATGGCTTTCAATGATTCGCTTGATTTGCCAGAGTTCGAGAACGGGCTCCCCGTTCTTCGTGCGTGTACTATGGCACTCGGCGGCGGGTGATCAATAGAAATTTAGATCCCCGATCGGGCGAGACTCAATGAAGTTTCTGGGAACATACAAGTTCGGCTATAACCGAAGTTTGGACAGGATCTCTTTAAAACGAGGATCGTCACGCAGGTCATCGTAAACCGGTTCTATATTCAGGAACTGCATTCCGTCACAGTGTTGCTGATACGCTAGATTCAACTGTTCGAGCGACCTATTTTTGTCTCCCATGTGCGCGAAGTACATGGCCTCCACTACTGGGTCGTTTTCCCGGTTGGATCTTTGCCGAAATTGCCGGTCAGCGTGCCAATATCCGGGCAATCCGTGCTTCTGGTACGCGATGCGCCGGCTTTTCACTTCTGCCGGCAGGTGGGCCATGGACTTCAAATACGCTGCAATCGCCGCGTCCGGCATCTTCTTCTTTTCGTAACACTGTGCGACCCAATAATAGACAGCAAGCGAGTCAGGGAACATATCCAGAGCCTCTTTCGCTTGCGCAAGGGCAGAATCGTACTCGTGCGCCAGGTAGAGTACATAGATATACGTCAGCCTGGTATTTTCGGACACCGGGTCACGTTGTAGTGCTTTCAGCATTTCACTAAGAGCTGCCTCTTGCCTTCCTGTCGAGATGAGGTAGATTGCATAGGAGGAAAGAATACCGGCATTGTTCGGATCCAGCTGCAAGGCTTTACTAAATTCCTCCCCAGCCTGGGCCCAGTTCCAGTAGTGGGAAAAAGCAAGCTCCGCGACTGAGGCATGCGCCTCACCGTAATTGGGATCGAGTTCGACGGCTTTCAGCGCCGCAGGCTCAACCTTCGCAAATGTTGCCTGTGGCCAGCAGCGCCAATCGGCCAGGTAGAAGTATGTCTCGGAGATGCCGGAGTATGCCGGAGCAAAAGTCGGATCCTTTGCGACTGCTTCCTGATAGTACTTCAGGGCAGTTTCAAAATCGCCGCAGTTCAGCCGGTTAAAGTAGAAGGAGCCTTTCAGATAACTTTCGTGCGCGGCAGGATCTACTTCACGCTTTCCAGCAAGACTCGTCTGCTCGCCGGCGGTCAGTTTGATCCCAATCCGGCTGGCAATTTCTTGCGCGACCTCTCCTTGTAACCCGAGAACATCGCGAGCATCTCTTTCATAACTCTCGGCCCAGACGTGCTGATCGGAATGCGCGTCGATCAATTGCGCGGTAATGCGGACGCGGTCCGTGGAGCGCATGATCGAGCCTTCGACAATGGCATCAACGCCGAGTTCTCGCCCGATTTCGGGCAAGGGGCGCTTTAATTCCTTATACCGCTCTACGGAAGTGTGTGAAGTGACCCTCAGGCCGGAGACCTTGGCGAGATCCGTGATCAGTTCGTCGGTCATCCCGTCGCTAAAATACTCCTGCTGAGGGTCGCCGGAGAGATTGTGCAAAGGCAAGACCGCCAAGGAGCGAATTCGCTCATGCTTTGCGACTCCGAACCAGCGCCTGCCTGAACTCAGCGTTGCGATCACAACTAGAACAACTACCAGTGTTGAAGCAGCGACATAAACAGGAATCCTCTTGCGCGATGAGAACACCCCCTCCGCAACTGGCGATGCTTGGCTATGCGCTGGCCTATCGCCGACAGGGGCGATAAAACGGTAACCACGCTTGGGTACGGTTTCGAGATAGCGCGGGTGCTCAGCGGGGTCTTGGAGCACAATCCGAATCTGCCGGATGGCGGAGTTAAGGCCGTGCTCGAAATCCACATAGGTTTCGGAACCCCATACTTGGTCAGCCAGCTCCTGCCGTGTGACCACCTCCCCTGCACGGCCGAGCAAAACCCCCAGGAGTTTCGCAGGTTGTGGTTGGAGCTTTAAGACGGAGCCGTTCCGGCGAAGCTCCGCTGTCAGGCAGTCGAGCTCGTACTCACCGAATGAGAGCACCTCTCGGTCCTTCGGTTGTGTTGCCAAAAGGAGACTCCGACGCAAGACTTGGCCTTCTCGGGGGAGGCCGCATTATAGCCCGAGAAGCCGGAGTATTGATAAATAACGTGTAACGCCGTCAGAGAAGCTTTGCCTTCAACCCGAGCGTTGATTCAAGCTGACCTTGATCACACTATGTAGCGCAAGCCGCACAGTTGCCGAGAGCGTTTCTAGCTTGGATCAAGCGTCATCGCTCTTTATCCGCATGAGGATGAATGTTCGAAAACGGCAGGCAGGCAAGTCTCCAGTTCTGAGACTTGGGTCCAAAGGATCGCGGGAGCGCAGCTGGACTGGAGCAATGCGGTTACTTACTTGCTTTGCTCAACAAAGATCAACGTCCCGTGTGTCCCCGCATTTTCAGACGCAGCTTACGCTGACAGGGGCTGACGGTATGCGGGGAGGAACTCCTCGGTTACGAACGTCTCGTACGAGGTCGGGGTTGTGTTCTCGGGCGTGCGGGCTTCCAGCGCTTTCATGTATCCCGAGTTCAAGGACGTGGCCATCTCCAGCAGGAGGTCTACGAAGTTGCGGGACATGCCCATCTGCTGCAGGGCAGGACGCAGCTGTTCGTCGGCAGCCTGGACGTATCCCAGCGACGGCTTGCCGATCGCATTGCCGATGATCTTCGTGGCTTCGGTGTAGTCCAGATCGCGCTGACCCAGCAGTTCCCGAGTCTGCTTGCCCTGAAAGTCACGGCGCGACAGAGCCTCTGCCGCAGCGGTGCCAATATCACGCGTGGCGATCATCGGGATTCTCAGCGTGGGAGCCAGCGGGCCGACGACGCTACCCATGGCGCGAATCACGCCGGCTTGTGAAAGAGTGTTCTCCATAAAATATGCGGCGCGGAGAAAAAGTACGTTGATGCCATTGACGGCGTTCAGCTTTTGCTCGAGCTTATGTAGGCCGAGGACAGGACCGGTGCCGGAGGGTTTGTCGGCACCCATGCTGCTCAGCGCGACCACGTGCTTAATGCCCGAATTGCGCACGGCCGCGGTGATGGCTTCGCTGACTTGATCCTGAAATCCGAGCACATCGTCAGTGGTGACATTTGGGGGAATCATGACGTACGCGGCTTCAGCGCCACGGAAAGCATTAGTGAGAGCGGTGGCGTCGGTTGCGTCCGCCGTGAAAACCTCGGCACCCCGCTGAGCGAGAGACTGCAGGTGTTCTGCGCGTCTGGCGACGACACGCACTTTCTGCCCGCGCGCGAGATGATTGCTGGCGACTACTTCTCCGGTATTACCACTGGCTCCGAGAACTACGATCATGAGGACCTCCCGTCGCAGGTTTAGATGATCGCATTTCGAGGCGGACTCTTAAAGATCGAATCGCTGGTGGACGAGTAGAGGAGGAAGACGAACCTCCCTAATTCTTCCCTCGCAATCCCGGAGTTCCGACCGTCACAATTCCCTCCACGTATGACATGTCCGATTTTCTTCGTTGGGGCTGTAGCTCCGTTGCAATATGGGGTACGCGCGGTCTATCCCGTATCCTCCCATGTAGAGACAGCCCACGGAGGGACAGCCCGCCATCGGCTGTCCAGTCGAGCGAAGCTCGACAGGGGAGCGACAGTGAGAGGCCATCCGGCCCAACTCCCTAAAACAATGAACCGTAAATTGCGATTTTTCTACGGCACAATCTAAACATAGGTGGACTTT
>QHVR01000336.1 GCA_003223595.1 Acidobacteriota bacterium | reverse complement strand
GCTGGGCGTGCCGTCGGTGATTCTGTTTGGATTGCCTGACAAAAAAGATGAGGTCGCGACCGGAGCGTGGCACGAGAACGGCATCGTGCAGCAGGCGGCGCGGGCGATCAAGAGCGAACTTCCAAAGCTGATTTTGATGGGCGATGTCTGCCTTTGCGAGTACATGTCGCATGGGCATTGCGGAATCGTGAAGGCCGCTCCGCAGTCGCTGGGAGCTGCGGTGGCTGCGCCTCCGGCGGGGACGACCGAGTACGAGATTGTGAATGATGCTTCGCTCGAGTTGCTGGCGCGGACTTCGGTTTCCCTGGCGAAGGCGGGCATCGACATTATTGCGCCTTCGGACATGATGGATGGCCGGGTGGGAGCGATTCGCAAGGCGCTGGATGAATCCGGATGGCTCAATACACCGATTCTTTCGTATGCGGCGAAGTTTGCTTCGGGATTTTATGGGCCGTTCCGCGAGGCAGCGGATTCGGCGCCGCAGTTTGGAGACCGGCGATCGTATCAGATGGATGGGGCGAACATTCGCGAAGCTATGCGCGAGATTGAGGAGGACATCGAGGAAGGCGCGGACATGATCATGGTGAAGCCGGCGATGCCTTATCTCGATGTGATTGCGGCGGCGCGGGAGCGCTTTGAATTGCCGCTGGCCGCGTACCAGGTTTCCGGGGAGTACGCGATGATTGAGGCGGCGGCGCGGAACGGATGGATCGAGCGCGAGCGGGTCATGATGGAGTCGCTGCTCAGCATTCGGCGGGCCGGCGCCAGCATTATTTTGACGTATTACGCCAAGGATGCCTCGCGGCTGCTGGCGTAAGGCCGCGAGGGATCAATGCCGATCACTAAGCGTGAGTAGGAACTCAGGGACGCAGGTTTTCAGAAACGAGGGCTGGACAAGTCTCATTCCGCCCGACGGACACACATCCGGGAATTCAGTAGCTTCAAACCGCTTCGCATTGCTGGGCTCAAATTTCTTCAGCCAGTCAACCACCTTCACAACGGGAGTTGGAAATGGCGTCTCGCCGTCTGCGTTCAGCCATTGCAGACGCCGAGTTTGAGGTTCGAGCCATTTCGTGCCGTATCCATCATCGTGCCATCGCCCGCGCACCGCGATCTCGGCTGCAAAGGTCTCTGCGTCCTGGCGAATCAGACCACCACCACTGCCCGACGGGTTCCGGAAGTCAGGCGCTTCCAGCAGGTTCGAGAGCTGGCCAAATTCTTCCTTCGGCAACTTGCCATGCAGCCTCTCGGTGTGGCCGTCATTTGAGGAGCGCATAATTCGATAGTCTCCATTCCTGGAAACGGCGAAGCACACGTGGGTCACGCTTCGCGGTGGAGCAAATCCGGAATTGTCATAGGAAAGTCGGCCCAATAGGGCCGCATCAGTGGAGGGCGTGGCTTCCTGAGCTATTGAAAGGGATACAGGCAGAAGGATCGCTGCTATCAGTAGAGTTCTCGGGGAGGGATGCATGCTGGAACCTCCGAAAATATAGCTTCGGGCGACTCAGTGGGCACTTCTAAAACTTCACTCATCTGGAGAACGAGATTAAAAACTTTTCTTGCGACAACAAAGGCGCTGTATACCAATGCCGAGCCATCGCGACGATCGCTCATCTTCAATCTTAGGCCGCAAGCTACCCTTCCCATTTTGTACAAATCCGGAAGGCGCAGTATCGACGCAGAGCGCGGTCACTTCTAGCCTTTTAACATCTGCAGTTCGCCAGGGTTTGTCCTTGTAAGCGGGCCCGCAGGAAAGGATAAACATGCGCGCCCTAATTCTGGCCTGCTCCGTTCTATTTGTCTCCACGTTGATCGCAATTCCAGCCCAATGCCAGGACGACGCTTCGTCTTCCCAAGCTGGCAATCACGACGCGGTAGAAGGCACGGTGGTGACCTCGACCCGAAATACTTTGGTCGTGCGCACCGATGACAATCAATACCAACTATTCACATACGGCCACGCCGCAGTGCGGCCGGGATCACTCGCGCCAGGAGCACGCGCGCGGGTGACTGCCGGTCCTGCCGACGAGAACGGCACCAGGGTTGCGAGCAACGTCACCCTGGTTTCGTCGTCGTCGGGCGCGTCCGTGGACAAGAGCGCGCAGGCTGCTCCCGTCCCTGAGAAAGTTCGAGATATTGAGAGTGACATCAGACGCGAGAGCCGACGCTGGCGCCTAGGCGTGCGTGCGGGAGCCGCATTTGACCCCGAACTGTTTAGCTTTGGGGTTCAATCGCAGATGGGACCGATTTTGCATCCCAGAGTATTGTTCCGGCCAAATGCTGAGTTCGCCTTTGGAGAGGTCACCGATTTAATAGCTTTGAACTTCGAGGGAGTGTATCGATTCTCGGCTAGGAATCGAACACCAAATTGGACTCCCTACGTCGGCGCGGGACCGGCCATGATTTTCATCCACCAGAGTTTCCAGTCAGGGCGACAAATTGATTTTGGAAACTTTGATTACGAAACCGGCCTGAATGTCCTCGCAGGAATGCAGTCCCGCCGAGGCACCTTTGTCGAGCTGAAGACCAGCTTGTACTCAGGGCCGGCACCCAAACTTCGCGTGATTATCGGCTACAACTTCTGAGCGTCTGTGCAATGTCCATCGAAGGGGCGAATGAATCGCCATCGGGTGGACAGCGAACATGTTGAGCTTATGTCCCTCTCTGTTTACGGGCGCAGGCTTTGATGCCTTCGATGGAGTGTTCTTTCAGGGTCCTGCCGCAAACACCGCACGCGCCGTCGAAATCTACAGCGCGGGAGGCATCGCCTTGGTTGAACGTGACAGTGAGTGTCGTCCCCGACAGAGATGCATTAGAGCCACACAGGGGGCAATAGGCTGGCATAAGGTAGTCATCGAGCCGCTTTGGATTGGTGCGACCGATGTAAAACTCGGCTCCGCATTTGTGACAGGTGCACTCTGTCGCACTGGCTGGAATCATCGCGTCCTTCAGACGTAATTACAGTGTGCAATCATCAAGGTTAACGGTCAAGGGCAGCGACTAGGGGCGGCCGTGAACTGGGGACGAGAATCACATATCCTCCTGATCCGTCGGCCCCTTCGCAACTTCGACTCACGCTCGGGTGGCGCCCTGATCGTGAAAATTCACTTCTACCTGGCTGCGGTCTTGTTCTGACACTTTGAACATCTCTCGGCGCTTCAGGTTCATGAAGCTGGCGACGAAGACATCGGGGATCTGGCCGATGCGGGTGTTATAGGTGTTGACGTCATCATTGAAGAATTCGCGGCGGTCGGCGATGCGCTCTTCCAATTCCGTGATGCGGTTCTGTAACTTCAGGAAATTTTCGTTGGCTTTGAGTTGAGGATAATTTTCTGCCACGGCGAACAGGCTGTGCAGAGCGCTGACAATTTTCAACTCGGCTACGGCTTTTTGACCGACGCTGGCCGCGTTCATTGAATCTGCCCGGGCCTGGGTGACGGCAAGCAGCGTCTGCTGTTCGTGCTGCATGTAGCCTTTTACGGTTTCGACCAGGTTGGGGATTTCGTCGTGCCGCTGCTTCAGGAGCACGTCGATATTGGCCCAGGCGCGGTCGTTCTCGTTGCGGAGGCGGACCAGGCCGTTGTAGAGAATGACGGCATAGATCAGGACGCCTCCAATGAAGAAGAGGAACGCCAGCGCGGTGATGGTGCTGCTATCCATTGGGACCTCGGTGGGTTACGAGTTCAGGGTGCCAGTTAAGGACGGGGGTGGCAAGTGTCTGTCGAAAGGCATGGGATACTTGAGAGTCAGGGGTCGGGAGTCAGGGACTAGGGGTCAGGTACGGTTAATCTTTGCTTGGTTTTTTGGGAGTTAAGTCGCAGGCGCGGCGGACTTCGCTTACGTCCAGGCCAGCGGGGCTGAATTCGGCGATCTCACGGCCGTTGCGCGTGGGGAGCGCGATGCGTAACAGTTCTGCACCCATCATGCCGCGGGTTGTGCCTTTGTCCATGGAAAGGAAGTGACCGCGGACCCAATTCCATCCCTTGGAGCTGTGGTAATCGTCGATGCGGACTTCGACCTCGAGTTGCGGTTGTCCCCAGAAACCGGGGCGATTCGGACGGGGCAATCTCACTCCGGGATTGAAATCGGCGAGTTTGAGCTTGCCGCCTTCGCAGAAGAGTTCAATGCGGGGTTTGTACTGGGGATCTTCGCGGAAGTAATTCTCGGCCAGAAGTTCAAAGCGGACGCGCTTGGCTCCGCTCATTTTGTCTTCGGATTGGAACTGCATCCATTTTCCGCCGGCGCTGACCCCATCGCGTTCGTTCTGGTAAGGGCTCATTGCGCCACCCTGGGCCAAGGCAGCGGCAGAAAGTAAGGACAGGGCGGCCAGGGTGAAGAGCGCATTGCCAAATGATGAGGATGAGTTCACAGTTTCCTCCCTCGTGAAACTCTTCTATGTTGAACCCGCAGGGAGAGAAAAGTTGCGGGCGAATGGACGTATGCAACCTGAGACGTTGCACGCAACGTCTCTACGATTATTTACGCGGGTCGACTTTGAGGACCACGTAGACCTGGGAGCGATCATCGAACTGGCTGACTGACTTGGTATCGCTCTTCTTGCCATCGAATTGGGCGTAGACCTCGTAGTCGATGGCACTGGAGAGAGCGGGAAAGCGGTAGCTGCCGTCCTTGCCGACGATGTAGGTCTTTATCGCGCGTGTGCGGGTGTTGGTGACGTAAACCACAGCGTCAGGGACGGGGTTGTCCTGAGGATCAAGCACTTTGCCAAACAACAGGCGACCGACCTGCTTGTCCTTCTTATCGGGGGCTGCGGAAGCGGCCAGGGAAAATACCAGCAATATGGCGGTAGTAGAAGCGACGGCTTTGAGCACTGAGCGGGTGTGCATATTGCCCTCTCTCTATTGTCTCATGCTGAACAAGAGCAAACCCTGCCTGCCAGCTGGGCCTTCAACGCGATTCGAGGGGAGTCCACTCTCAATACGTTAGATGCAGGCCGGTGTCCTCGCGTTCTTCGCCGTAGATGTGCACCCTGACTTCCTGAGCCAGATGCAAGGGCTTGCCATCGGCGGTTTTGACATGCTTCAGATCGGCGGTAAGGATGTAGTCGGATTCTCCGGCAGGCAGGCGCTGGGCGAATTCTCCATGGTGATCGGAATAGACCTGCCACTTCGGCTTTTTATCTTTGGCGCGGCGGATCAGCACGGGAACGCCGTAGACGGGGCGGTTGTCTGGCCCCCACACTGTTCCTACGATCAGGGCGTAGGCTTTCTCTTTGTCCTTGTCTTTGGACTTCTGAGCGGCCAGCAATCTGTCGGGAGAAGTGAACGCAGGGAGGAGAACCAGGATGCAAAGCCCAAGCCGGGGGAGTCTGGCCAATGTAGAACGGAGATCAGGAGTAATCACCGTTTTCGCTTTCCTCTTCTTCTTCGTCGTCGTCTTCCTCGTAACCCTCTTCGACCGCCTTTAACTCCAGCGGAGTTGTGGTGACCACTTCGAAGTCGGTGCCGCACTCGGGGCAAGAGATCACTTCGCCCTCGTCGACTTCCTCCTCTTCAACGTCCAAATGATTCTCGCATTCAGGACAGAGCACCATAAAGCCTCCCGTGCCTATTAGAGCCTCCTGTTAATATTTAGATTCTCCCCGGCAGTTGGTCAAGGGGGGTGGGCACGCATGGTCCAGAAATGGGGCTTTTGCAGGATGTGGAAGTTTTCGTCTCCCTACCGTATCTTCCCGATGGGGTATCCAGAATGAAGGCGAAATTCGCAGCGTGGGCGCCGCAGGCGCTGGCCACGATCACTGTATCTTTTCTGGCTATGGCGCAAGTTGGCGTGAGTCAGAACGCGCCGGGCATGGCGGACGATCCCCAGATCGCAGGAGCTTTGCGGCAGGTGTCCGCGCAGAAGATCCAAGCGAACATCGAGAAGTTGGTCGGCTTCGGCACGCGGCTCACGCTCTCGGCACAGGATCCGGGATCCGTTGGGAAGGGCCGCGGCATTGGGGCGGCGCGCGAGTGGATCAAGTCGGAATTTGAACAATATTCGAAAGATTGCGGCGGCTGCCTGGAAGTAAAGACGGACAGCTTTCTGGAAGCTCCCAAGGACCGGATTCCGAAGGCCACCAGAATCACCAATGTTTATGCGGTCCTGAAGGGAACAGATCCGGAGAACGCGAAGCGGATCGTGCTGGTCACGGGGCATTATGATTCACGCAACAGCGACACGCTCGACGTGAATGGGGATGCGCCCGGGGCGAATGACGATGGCAGCGGCACGGCGGTGAGCCTGGAGTGCGCGCGCGTACTCAGCAAATTGAAATTTCCCGGCACCATTATCTTCCTTACCGTCGCGGGAGAGGAACAGGGACTGAACGGAAGCCGGCACTTCGCGCGTATGGCAAAGGAACAGGGCTGGAATGTGGAAGCCGTGCTCAATGATGACATTGTGGGTGGCGATAAGGGTGCGGAGCAGGATCGGTCCATGGTTCGAGTATTTTCCGAGGGCATTCCGGCTGCGGCCAGCGATCAAGACCTGAAGCGCATCCGGGGCTTGGGTGGGGAGAGCGATTCACCGTCGCGGGAGCTGGCGCGGTACATCGTTGAGGTGGACCGGTCGTATGAGACCGGCATGATTCCCACCATGGTGTTCCGGCAGGATCGCTATCTGCGCGGCGGAGATCATTCCTCCTTCAACCAGCAGGGATTCGCCGCGGTGCGATTGACCGAGTACCGCGAGGATTTTCACCATCAGCATCAGAATATAAGGACGGAAAACGGAGTCGAGTACGGCGACCTGGTGAAGTTCGTGGATTTCGATTACGTCGCGCGAGTGGCGCGCCTGAATGCCGCTACGCTGGCAGCGCTGGCGGCTGCGCCGGCGCCTCCGGCAAACGTTCATCTGCTGACCAAGGATCTGGAGAACAATTCGACGCTGACCTGGGACGCTTCCCCGGGAGGACTGGCGACTGGATACGAGGTGCTGTGGAGGACGACTACGAGTCCGGTATGGGAGCATGTGCAGCACGTGGGGAACGTGACGCGGACCACCATGAACATTTCGAAGGATAACGTCATTTTCGCGGTGCGAGCGGCGGACAAAGCGGGGCATAAGAGCCTGCCCGTGGTGCCCACTCCGGAGCGCTAGGCCCGCAAGTTGCCGGGGCAGGATGCGAGTAGAATTGGGGTTCGAGGATACTTTGTGAGACGAACGGGCGAACCGATGACGTTGAGCCTGCCGCCGTTTACCAAGGCGGTGAGCTGGTTGATCGGCATCAACACTGCGGTGTTCCTGTTGGTGTTGCTGCTGGATGTGTTCCGAATCCCATTCGGCGCCATTCTGCGCGACTACTTCTCTTTGATACCCATCCAGGTAGTGCAGCACGGGTGGATCTGGCAACTGCTCACTTACGGAGTGATTCACTTCGAGTTCTGGCACTGGTTCGGAAACATGCTGGGATTGTGGATGTTCGGCGCCGCCATCGAGCAGCAATGGGGAAGCCGGCGCTTCCTGGAACTGTTTTGCATGGGCGTTTTTGGGGCCGCGCTGACTACGGTGGCGCTTTCCTATTCCCATCTTTTGGGAAATCCGTACCGGCCAACGATTGGGGCTTCTGGCGGCGTCTTCGCCATTCTGATTGCCTTCGGGATGCTGTTCGGGGACAACGAAATCATGATGATCCCATTCCCCTTCACCATCAAGGCGAAGTACTTTGTGGGCATTCTGATCGTGGTCACGCTGGCCTTTGCCATGGGCGGCGGG
This sequence comes from Acidobacteriota bacterium, assembly GCA_003223595.1. Taxonomy (GTDB): domain Bacteria; phylum Acidobacteriota; class Terriglobia; order Terriglobales; family Acidobacteriaceae; genus Sulfotelmatobacter. Next base: position 1,158 of record QHVR01000336.1, on the reverse strand, counting down.
GGAAACGTTGCGTACGTCGCGCATCTCGGTGGATTGCTTTTTGGGTATCTGTATGTGAGGCGGGGGCCGAAAGCCGCGCTGGTCAATGTTGGATTCTCAGAACGCTACTACGGCCTGCGGAATTCCTATTACCGATGGAAGCGGCGGCGGGCGGCAAAGAAGTTTGAAGTTTACATGCGGCAGCATGACCGGGACGTACATTTTGATGAACACGGCAACTACGTTCCGCCCGAGGACCAGACGCGCAAAGGGAATGGGGGCGGGAAATCGGGGTGGGTGAATTAGGGAGTTTCGAGTTTCAGGTTTCGAGTTTCAAGTTTCAAAGTCACCGGCCGAAGAGTTGCTGAGATTCACTTAGTATTATCTGCGGCAGTTCTGCTCGCGTTGCTTTTCCTTTAAATCCTAGATCGTGACCGGCTCCTTCTACAGGAAGGAGCTTTGTTTTTGCGGGGATCATCTTCAACGCTTGCTGCAGTTCGGGGATCGAGGCGAAGGGATCGCGCGTGCCCTGAACGAATAATGTTCGGGTGTGCAGGTCGGGGAGGTGTTGCGTGCGCTGCTGTTCTGGCTTCCGCGGGGGATGGAGCGGATAAGAGAGCAGCAACAGGCCTGCGACTAAATCTGGCTCTTCGGCGCAGAGCATGCTGGATTGGCGTCCGCCGTAGGAGTGCCCGGCAAGGTAGATTCGGCTTGGCGCAGACGCATTCCCACCCGCATTCATCGCGGAGGCCATCGCGGCCACGGCGTTTTTCAGGCCTGCGCGATCGCGGGCGGCGTCGCCTGGTCCTGGCGGGCCGAAAGGACGCAGTTGGCGGTACGGCAGATTGCAGCGCAGCACGGTGATGCCAGCGTTCGAAAAAGCGTCTGCCAGCGCGCGGAGCAGAGGCGCTTGGGCGTTGCCTCCTGCACCGTGGGTGAGGATTAGAACCTCTGCGGTTGGGGTGTCTGGGGTGTGGAGGAATCCGCGGATCGGGGGATCGACGGTTTCGTTTACGAATTCACTGGAGTCGGGGGACATGGGGGCATTTTAAATGGCGTTCGTCGTGGGAGCGCTCGCTCCGCTTTCCGGGACGGACCAATGGTTCCGGTCCCTACGTGGGGTCTGCCTACGTGGGCATCTCTTGCAGGGTTTCGTACACCTTTACGATTTGGATTTGA
>QHVR01000618.1 GCA_003223595.1 Acidobacteriota bacterium | reverse complement strand
ACGGCGACCTGCCCGGCATGCTGGCCGCCGCGCGTGCCGGCAAAGAGCGGTTCAAGCCCGGCGTCATCACCTACTCGCGCAAAGTTTTCATTCCCCTAACCAATCTCTGCAGGGATTATTGCGGATATTGTACGTTTCGGCGCGATGCCGGCGATCCCGGCGCACACACCATGACTCCGGATGAAGTTCTGTCTGTTGCCCGTGCTGGCGAAAAGCTCGGATGCACCGAGGCGCTCTTCAGCCTTGGCGACAAGCCCGAACTCCTGTTTCCGGAGATGCGCCAAACATTGCGCCGGCTGGGCTACAAATCCACGCTGCATTATCTGGAAGCCATGTGCGACCTCATGCTGCGCGAGACGAATCTCTTGCCCCATCCCAATCCTGGACTGCTCAGCGCGGAGTGGATCGCGCGTCTCTCCGCCGTTTCACCCAGCATGGGGCTGATGCTTGAGACCACGAATGTTGCTTTACTCGGACCGGGTAGAGCCCACGACAATGCTCCCGACAAGGTCCCAGCGAAGCGCCTGCGCACCATCGAAGAGGCCGGCAAACAAGGCGTGCCGTTCACCACCGGGCTGTTAATCGGAATCGGCGAATCGCCCCAGGACCGTGTCAATACCTTGCTCGCCATCCGGGACTTGCACGAGCGCTACGGCCATATTCAGGAAGTCATCGTGCAGAACTTCCGCGTGAAGTCAACGATCCCAATGGCGCACTGGCCCGAACCCTCGCATGGCGAGATGCTGCGCACCGTGGCAGTAGCTCGCTTGCTACTGCCTGGGGTCAACATTCAGGCTCCTCCCAACCTCTCCGCGCCTTACTATGATGATTTGATGGATGCGGGCATCAACGATTGGGGAGGCATCTCGCCGCTGACCCCTGACTTTATCAATCCCGAGAGGCCTTGGCCGCATCTGGAGCAACTGCGATTGCGCACCGAGGCCAAAGGATTCCAGCTGCAGCAGCGCCTTCCGGTGTATCCGGAATTTATCCCTGCCCTCTTGTCGAAACCTGGCCTGCTCGCCGAAAAACTGCGCAACTGTACGGCAGAGGATGGTCTCGCCCGGAGGGCCGCGTGATCTGCGTTCTCAGCGGCGGCACCGGTGGCGCAAAATTCGTTGACGGCCTTCGCCAGGTCATGCCGGCGGAAGAAATCACCCTCGTCGTCAATACCGGCGACGATCTTCTGTGGTGGGGCCTCTACGTTTCCCCCGACATTGATTCCATCACTTACGTGCTTTCCGGCATGTTGAGCCGGGAACGTGGCTGGGGCGTTAAGGGTGATACCTTCCTCTGCCTGCAGGCCATGGGACAACTCGGCGAGCCGACGTGGTTCCACACCGGCGACCGCGACTTGGCCATGCACCTGCTCCGCTCACGGCTGCTCGCAGAGGGCAAGACTCTCTCTGAAGCGACGGCCGTCATCTCGCAGAAACTCGGCGTCAAGGCCCGCATTCTTCCCATGAGCGACTCGCGGGTGGAAACCCGCGTCGACACTCCGATTGGCGAGTTGAGTTTCGAAGAATATTTCGTGCAGCGCTGGTATCAGGACCCGGTGAATGCCGTGCGCTTTGCCGGCGCCTCGGATGCGGAACCGGCGCCGGGGGTGGTCGACGCCATCACCTCTGCCGACGCCGTGATCATTGCCCCGAGCAACCCCATCACCAGCATTGGCCCGATCCTCGCCGTGCCCGGAATTCATAATGCGCTGCTGCAGGCCAAGGCCAGGATCGCAAAGCCGAAGATCGCCGCCATCAGTCCGATCGTGGGCAATGCTCCCGTCGCCGGGCCCGCCGGCATCCTGATGCAGGCGCAAGGCCTTCCTTGCTCGATTGCCGGAGTCGCGCACGCCTACGAAGATTTTCTCGACCTTCTGGTCTGCGATACCCGTGATGCGCGGGCCGCAGACATGCTGCGTCAGAGCGGCTTGCGCGTGCACTGCACGCGAACCGTGATGCGCACCGCCGATGACAAGGCGGCGCTGGCCCGCGAGGTTCTGTCCCTGATCTCGCCCGACCTTCTGAAGGACAAAACGCCTGCCGTCCCACAAGTGGACTCGCAGCCGTGATCCTGGTCCCCATAAAAAACACCTCGGGCGCCAAACAACGCCTTGCCTCCATCCTCGATCAAGATTCCCGAACGAGATTAGCCCAGGCAATGCTGCATGACGTGCTCAGTGCGCTTCACCAGTGGAAGGACCGTCCGTCGGTAGGTATTGTGACCAGCGACGCGTACGCTACCCAGCTTGCGAGGGAATATAAATTCGAAGTTATTGCCGATCCGCAGAACCCGGGAGAGACTGGCGCCATCGAAATGGCCACCCAGGTTTGCGTCGAGCGCGGAGAAGACAGCACGCTGGTAATTCCCGCGGACATTCCGCTGATCCAGCCTTGGGAACTCGAACAAATCTACAGGCAGGCGCCAGCGCAAGGAACCGTGCTGGTTCCCGCTGGAGATGGGCGCGGAACGAACGCCGCTTTCCGACGCCCTGCGAATCTATTTCCTCTGCGTTTCGGAAACGACAGCTTCAAGCCGCATCACGCCGGGGCTCAAGCCACAGGACAGCCGTGCGTAATACTGAACTTGCCCGGCGTTGCAATCGATGTAGACAATCCCGAAGACCTGCAACAACTGATCGCACTACCCGGCAACACTCGCGCCCAGCAACTAGCGAGGGAGTATGTTCGAACGGGTAAAATGGCGTCGCCGGTGTAGCCAGTAGGCCTCGTAAACAATCCATCATGGCGGCCGAGCCAGTGAAAAAGAAAGCCGCGAAG
>QHVR01000617.1:2503-6570 GCA_003223595.1 Acidobacteriota bacterium | reverse complement strand
CATGTAGGGACAGCCGCCATCGGCCGTCCGGTTTTGAATGTAGGGACAGCCGCCATCGGCTGTCCGGCGGACCGCAGGTCCGCTGCTCTCAGCTACACCCGAGTTCCTGCAACTTGCTAAGCGTCTTTTCCTTCAAAACCGCCAACTCGCCCTGCTGCTTGCGCAAATTTTCCACGACATTTACCGGAGCCTTAGCGAGAAACTGATCATTCCCCAACTGCCGCTGCCCGCTCCCAATGCCCTTTTCCAATTTCTCCAATTCCTTCCGGAGCCGCTCGCACTCCGCCGCCGCATCAATCTTGCGCTCGTAAACCACGTGCACGTCAAACCGCGCCGTGCTCCGAGCTCCACCCACTTTGGCCAATGAACTTTCGTGAAACGTGATCGTCTCCGCATTGCCCAGTCGCTCCACCGCCCCGCGATTCTGCTCAATCATCGCGCGAATCTCAGCTTCGTGCGCGAACACCTCGATCGGAACCTTCACCTTAGGCTCCACTTTCAATTCCGCCCGCAAATTCCGCACGTTGACAATCAAATCCTGCAGGATCGCCATCTCCGTTTCCGCCGCCAGATCGACCTGCTTCTCATCCGCCTGCGGATACGCCATCAGCGCTATCGACTTCGATGGCGCCTTCCCTTCGTACATCGCTTGCCATATCTCCTCAGTGATAAACGGCATAACCGGATGCAGCAACCGCAGCGCCGAGTCAAACAAGTTCACCAGATTCCCGCACGCCACCCGAGCCGCGCTCATGTCGGCTCCTTCTTCAAACTGCAGCCGAGGCTTGATCAACTCCAGATAAGAAAAAGTCATAAATCCGATTAGCCGCCTCGTGAAACCGATAACTCTGCAAAGCCTCGTTCACATCGGCAGTAACCCGATTAAGCCGCGAAAGAATCCACCGATCCTCCAGCGCCTGAGTGTTGAATCCAGAAATGCCCGCTTGGGGACGCACCCCTTGGTCGGTCCGCCCAGGCCGAAGCCCGGGCTCAACGCGATCCACATTCATGAACATAAATCGCGCCGCATTCCAGATCTTATTAGCGAACGCCCGATACCCCTCCGTCCGGCTCTCGTTGAATGCAATATCGGTCCCAGGCGCAGCCATCGCCGCCAGCGTAAACCGCGTAGCATCCGTCCCGAACCGCTCAATAATGTGCAGCGGATCGATCACGTTCCCCTTAGTCTTCGACATCTTCTGCCGCTCGGCATCCCTCACCAGCGCATGAACATAAACATGCCGGAAGGGCACGCTGTCGTCCTTCTTATCCGCCTCGCCATTCGCCTTCTTGATCACGGGATCCTGCTGATGCCCCTGCATGAAGTGGCACCCAAACATGATCATGCGCGCCAGCCAGAAGAACAGAATGTCGAACCCGGTGATCATCAGCGTGTTGGGATAGAACACCTCCAGATCACGCGTCTTCTCCGGCCACCCCAAAGTCGTGAACGGCAGCAGCCCGGACGAGAACCATGTATCGAGCACGTCCGAAACCTGCTCCAGCTGCGTCCCCCCGCACTTACCGCATTTGCTCGGCGCCTCGCGCGCAACGATCACTTCCTTGCACCCCGCGCAAGTCCATGCCGGAATCCGATGTCCCCACCACAGCTGGCGCGAAATGCACCAGTCATAGATGTTGGCCATCCAGTTCAAATAAATCTGCCGGAAGTTTTCCGGGACAATCGTGATCTCCCCCGACTCCACTGCCGCCTTCGCCCGCTCCGCCAGCGGCTTGATCTTGATGAACCACTGCTCCGACAGCCGAGGCTCCACCACCGTTCCACACCGATCGCACTTCCCCAGCGCCAGCGTGTAATCCTTCTCCGCCACCAGGAACCCTTGCTCCCGCAGGTCGTGCAGCACGCGCTTCCGCGCCTCAAACCGGTCGAGCCCCGCGTACGCGCCCGCATTCGAATTCATGCGCGCGTGCTCATCCATGACGCTGATCTCGGGCAGATTGTGCCGCTTCCCCGCCTGAAAATCATTCGGATCATGCGCCGGTGTAACCTTCACCGCTCCGGTCCCAAACTCCGGCTGCGCCAGGTCGTCCGTGATAATCGGGATCTCCCGCTTCATCAGCGGCAGCAGAACTTTCTTCCCATGCAGATGCGTATAGCGTTCGTCCTTGGCATTGACCGCAATCGCGGTGTCGCCGAGCATGGTCTCCGGACGCGTAGTCGCCACCGTGATGAACTCATCCGTCCCGACCACCGGATACCGAATCTCCCACAGTTTCCCCGGCACGTCGTCGTGCTTTACTTCGAGATCCGAGATCGCCGTCTCGTGCCACGGACACCAGTTCACAATGTAATGACCGCGATAGATCAGCCCCTGCTCGTACAGCCGGACAAAAACTTCGCGCACCGCGTGCGACAAATTCTCGTCCATGGTGAAGTACTCGCGGTCCCAGTCCACCGACGCCCCGAGCCGCTTCATCTGATCGAGAATCGCCCCGCCGTACTCGCGCTTCCACTCCCACACGCGCTCGATGAACTTCTCCCGCCCCAGCTCGCGCCGCTTCTTGCCTTCTTTTTCGAGCTGCTTCTCCACCATCATCTGCGTGGCAATCCCGGCGTGATCGGTCCCTGGAAGCCACAAAGTGATGAACCCGCGCATGCGATGCCAGCGCACAATGATGTCCATCTGCGTCTGGTTGAGCATGTGCCCCATGTGCAACCGCCCAGTCACATTGGGTGGAGGAAGCAGCAGCGTAAACACCGGACGCGTCTCGCCCGGAGGAGGAGTCGCAACGGAAAACAGCTTTTCTTGAACCCAGTACTCGGCCCAGCGCATCTCGATCGCGCCCGGCTCATACGCTTTAGGAAGTTCGTGCGGCATAGAAACGTGAGCACTCAACCACCAGCAATCCCCCAGTCGAGCCTACGTTGCCTCGACTGACCGCCGAATGCTGATTGCTGAGTGCTTTTTGATCTTACAGGCGAGAGAAAACAAGGGTCAAACCGGCGCGGGGGTTATACCTACCGAGGGGAAAATGCTACACCCCCCTATTCGAATGTCGAGTGATTGAGTCGCGAATGCGGGGCTCGTGCTTTTGACATTGCGGAGAGCCGAGCATAGAGTTTCGCCGATGAACAATCACCCTCCAGGAGCATGCCATGCGAACCAAAACTGTGTGTTTGGTTGTGAGTTGTCTTTGCGTAGCTTCGTCCTTTGCGCAAACCGGTTCCAGTGCAGGATCGAACACGCAAGAAATCAATGCGCAAAATGCCAACAACGTTTGCCGCATTTACTTCTCCATGTCAAAGCCCGGTATGAGTCAACAGTATGAAGCCGGACGAAAAAAACATATGCAGTTCCATCGCGCCCAGAAAGACACATGGACATGGAACACCTTTGCTGTTGAGACCGGCGACAACGCGGGTATGTACGTTACCTCTTCGTGCGGACACGGCTGGAAAGACTTTGACGAATGGGAGGCACGCATGGGGAAGGCGGATACCGCCGATGGAGCCACAAATTTGTCCCCTTATGTTCAGAGTGGCCGCAATGGTTTCTATGTATATCGTTCGGACATGAGCCTAGCCCCCTCGAACCAAGCTGCTGCGCCGATGACCGCGGTGACGGTCTTCGTTCTTCATCCCGCATCAGGTCCTGACTTCATTGCTGCGATAAAGAAAGTGAATGATGCATTGGGTAGGCAAGCGGACTGGCCCAAAACCGGTGGCTGGCTGCAGTTGGTTAACGGAGGTGAGGGGCCCACGTTTGTTCTGCTTAATAGCCGAAAGAATTGGGCGGATTTCGCACCATTACCGAAAACCCTAGCAGATGTTCTCAATGATGCTTACGGGAAAGAAGGGTCCGATCAGATCCAGAAGACCATTCGCGACTGCACGGCCCACCAGTACACGGAAGCAGCAGCGTATCGCGCCGATCTTAGCTATGTGCCTGGAAAATAATGCTGAGGTTGTGGGTTAGGAGCACGCACGCGCGTGCTCCTAGTTTCTTGCCGAGGGGAAATGCTACACGCAATGTCGAGTGATCGAGTAGGGTATGTCGAGTGAACGGGTGACCAACCATTCAGCGCTATCGCAGTCCAAGTTTCGT
>QHVR01000617.1:0-2461 GCA_003223595.1 Acidobacteriota bacterium | reverse complement strand
CATCTGACCAACATTCTGAATTTTCCGGGGGTTTCCCGTGCTTACGAGCGACTCTGAAAACCACACCGTAGTCAATCTGGAATCGATCATTTCGACGGCTGAGTTGAGGGCGCGACCAACCCGTGCACCCAACTACGTAGCCGAGAACGATGCGTTGATTGCTCTCGCAGAGGAGATGGCCGCCTCCCCGAATAATATTTTGCAAAAGCTCGCGGAGACTGCTTTGAACCTGTGCCAGGCACAGACTTGCGGGATCAGCCTGTTGGGGTCTGACGGCGAAAAGTTTTATTGGCCAGCCCTCACAGGCATATGGGCCTCTCACGTGGGAGGCAGCATGCCACGCGCGTTCAGTCCTTGCGGTACTGTCCTCGACCGCAACGCGGCGCAACTGATGACTCATCCCGAACGGCACTTCGCCTACTTCGCTGCGGTAACCCCATGGATTGACGAGGTATTGTTAGTTCCGTTTTATGTTGGGGGGGAAGCTGTCGGCACGATCTGGGTCATCGTGCACGACCAAAGTCACCGTTTCGACAGTGAAGACCTGCGTATCATGACGAATCTAGGCACTTTCGCGGCGGCAGCCTACCAAACGTTGCAGTACCTGAAATCCGCGAAGCTGGCAAATGAACACCTCGAATCCGAAGTGCAACGTCGTACGAGCACGCTTCAACACCTGTCCATAAGACTGATGCGCCTGCAGGATGAGGAGCGTAGAAAAATTGCGCGTAATCTTCACGACAGTTTGGGACAGTATTTGACGAGCATCAAGATGAACCTGGAATCGTTGCGTAGTTCAGACCTGCCGAACAAGGACGAGTTATTAGCTTCCGCGTTGGAATGGCTGGAACAAAGCATAGTCGAAACTCGCACTCTGTCCTGCCTCTTACATCCTCCTCTGCTAGATGAGGTTGGGTTTGCCTCAGCAGCCCGTTGGTTCACTGATCAATTCGCGAAACGAAGCGGAATCAGCGTGAAACTGGACTTGCCAGACCGAATGGAGCGACTATCAGAAATGGCTGAGATTGCCCTGTTCCGCATCTTGCAAGAGAGCCTCACTAACGTTCATCGCCACTCGGGCAGTTCTGCAGTCGAAGTTCACTTGAAGACTAGTGGGAATAAAGCTGTCTTTACAGTGAGAGACTTTGGACGTGGAATGCCTGCTGGATCTATCCAAGGCTCTCAGCCAAATGGGGATCAGTTCGGTGTCGGTTTAGGGGGAATGCGGGAGCGCGTTAACGACTTAGGTGGGAATTTTGAAATTGAATCTAGCGACAATGGTATGGCCATAGTCGTGTCGATTCCATTGGCCTCTTCATTTGATACGTAGTCTTCGAGTACCTTTAAACATTGCGCAAGCTTAATTGCCCGGACGGGTTCGCGTTTGCAGATCTTCTCTAGCGTATGTTGATTGACTCCCCGCCGCATGAGTTCCCGGTTGGGAACTCTTGCGATTTTCACCAGCTGTTCATCAGTCGCCGCTGTGTTCCTTTTCGCTTATATTCGACTGTTTTGAAATCCAACAAGCTCAAATCTTCGCCTTCTTCCCAGTGCTTATCGGACTCCTTACCGATGTAGATCGGCGGCCAGTTCGCAACAATGTGCGCACGTTTCAGCAGTCCGCGGTGTCGAACTCGCATGGCTGCCCATCGCGCCCGAGACTCTTCGCCTCCGGATGGTTTTGATATGACTCCAGGAGCGTGAAGAAATTCTTTGGCACAGCTCTGCGCCCGTCGTATTCATCCCTCAGTTCGTAAATTCGCGATTGAGGATCATGGATGTTGATGCATTTCGAGCGCATCCACTGGCCGCGTTCAGATGAAAATGATGTAATGAGCGTGAATTTGTTCGGGTCGATACCTTGCGGATGCCCAAAGCGCGATATTTGCGGGATCATCATGAAACGTATCCGTTCGCGTTCGAAGACTATTTACCTCCCGCAACTGCGATGCTGTCGGAGAGATATGTTGCTGGGAAGATCTCCCGGGTGTTTCCGCGATTACAAATGCAACCTGGTTCTGGGCGCCAATCAGCGCTTCGCCGGTAGCCGTTCACGCAGGGGGCGCACCGCAACTCCCTGTTCTTGCTGATTGGTGAAAGGAATCAGGCGCGAGGACATCTGAGCTGGCAATCAAATATGCTGCCTTTTCCACAGCCCCACTCCCCTTCCATGTGACGGATAACCTTGACCCTCGCCGTAGAAAGCGCACAATGGACTCGTGCGCATTCGCATCGCAAAGTCAGTGCGGCAGAGACCTCCAGACCCGGCCTGCAATCCGAGCCAGCTAAGTCTCTATTCCAGAATACTTTGCGTGTAAGTCCTTCTTTGACAATATTTTGCAGGTAGCCGCCCAGGGTACCTGATGCTTAACGTGCTTGTTCTGAAGACTTTGCAAAAATAGGTCATCAAAAAAAATTCCTCGCAAAGTCGAAAAAGTGACCACTAACCCCATACACCAGA
>QHVR01000616.1 GCA_003223595.1 Acidobacteriota bacterium | reverse complement strand
ATAAGAATGAGGAGCAGCCACGGCGAAAACAGCATGATCGAAATCGACAGCGTCACCGTCGTGATCACCTGCTGCACCAGCCGGCCCATGGCCTGAATCATGTACAGCCGGTCTGTCGCCTGCACCCGCGCCCGTTCCAGCTTGTCATAGAACACCGGGTCTTCATACGCGATTAGGTCCAGGCTGGCGGCGTGCTCCATCACCCGCACGCTGATGTA
>QHVR01000615.1 GCA_003223595.1 Acidobacteriota bacterium | reverse complement strand
TGCAAGCGATTCTGCCTAGTTTACAGAATAAAGGCCTGCTCCCCAAGGACATCCCTTGGATGATAAAAAGGCCTTCCCCGGTTGGGCGGCCCCTGCTAAACCGTTGGGGACGGTCCTCAGCGACCAACTTGCATCTTTCCTGGCACTCCTTCGACAGCTAGAATTCCCTTGCTCACGACATCTTTTGAGGGGAATTTCTATGCGTAGTTCTCGGGCGCTCGTCCTTATCCTGCTGGCCTGCTCGGTTTCCGCAACGGCGCAAATCGAGGAAATTATTAGGCAAGTCGACAATTCCCTGCAGCAGCGCGACACCTCCGGCCTAAGCGACAACAAAATTATCGCCGGACTCAAGCAAGCTCTCCAGCTCAGCACCTCAAGAGCGGTTGCCGTGACCGGCCGCCCCGATGGATTTCTAAAGAATGACGCCATCAAAATCCCCCTTCCGCCGAGGCTCGAGACCGTCGGTCGAGGCCTGCGTTTCATCGGGCTGGGCAGCAAAGTGGACGAACTTGAAGTCGGAATGAATCGAGCCGCCGAACAAGCCACTCCGCAAGCCAAACAAATCTTCCTGGCTGCCCTGAAGAAGATGACCTTCGACGACGCCCGCCACATCCTCACGGGAACCGATACCGCGGCCACGGACTATTTCAAGCGCACCAGCACTCCCGACCTGACCACCGCTTTCGCCCCGATCGTTCACACATCGATGCAACGGGTCGGTGTAGTTGGGCAGTATGACCGCTTGATTCAGACCGCACCCGGCGGTGCAGCCCTGGCCAATGAATTTGATCTTGATAAGTACGTGGTCGGAAAAACCTTGGACGGCCTCTTTTACATGCTGGGCGAAGAAGAAAAGAAAATACGAAAAAACCCCGCCGCGCAAACCACCCAGTTATTAAAACAAGTCTTTGGCAGAGCCAAGTAAAAGAAAAGGGCGCTGCCCCGTTCCGGGTTGCCCCACCCTTCTCGCGTATTTGGCGAGAGGGTGGGAATTATGACCTCTCGGCAGGGTCGGATGCGGATTTTGTCTTGGATACTCGGGATGAAAAAAGGCCGCCCGAAGGCGGCCCTGTTTTAGAAACTTGAAACCTGAAACTCGAAACTGCTACCGGCTCAGTCTCCAGCCACCGGCTCACCCAACTCCGGCTTGCTCTCCGCGGCCTGGTGCCCATTGCCGTTGCCGTTTCCATTCCCATTGGGCTTCGCTAACGCGCCCAGCGGAATGAAGCCATCCTGCGACTGCACCGGCTTCTCTTTCAGCACGACCTCACGATACAACGAAGCCATGCGGGCGTTGTAAGCAGCATCATTCTTCTCCGGCCCGCGAGCCTCACCGG
>QHVR01000402.1 GCA_003223595.1 Acidobacteriota bacterium | reverse complement strand
GAAGCGCGGTGGTGTTTACTACACTTCCGGCGGCCGCGTGCTCGGCGTGACTGCGAGAGCCGCAGATCTGCAAGCAGCTGTAAAGCGCGCCTATGAAGCTTGCGGCAAGATTTCATTCGAGGGCGCGCATTATCGGAAAGATATCGCCGCGCGCGCGCTGAAGAGATGACCGCTCATTGAGTCGGAAAGCTTAATTCCAAATATCAGGAGAGAGTTCGAAATGAGCAAGCCACAAGTTTCGATCGTGATGGGAAGTGATTCCGATTTGGAGATCATGCGGGAGGCGGGCAAGGCTCTCGATGAGTTCGGCATCGCTTACGAAATTGATGTGACCTCCGCCCACCGCTCGCCGGATCGCACCGCCGACTTCGCTCGTAAAGCCGCCGAGAACGGCATCCGCGTGATTATTGCCGGCGCAGGCGGCGCGGCCCATCTGGCGGGAGTCATTGCCGCGCATACCACGTTGCCGGTGATTGGAGTCCCCATTCCTTCGACCTCGCTCAACGGGATGGACTCGCTGCTCTCGACCGTGCAGATGCCGGCCGGAATTCCGGTCGCGACCGTCGCGATCGGAAAGCCCGGAGCCACCAACGCGGGGATTTTGGCAGCCCAGATCATCGGATTGTTCGACAACAAAGTCGCGAAAAATCTGGAAGCTCACAAGCAAAAACTAGCAAAAGGAGTAGAAGAGAAATCGAAAAAATTGCGTGGACAAACCACGTAGGGACAGCCTCTCAGGCTGTCCAGCGAAGCGAAGCGAGCCAAGCGAAGGAAGCCCGAAGCCGCAGTAGCCGAGGCCGCAACCAGGCTCCTAAAACTTCAGCTCTCGAAGATACTCCCGGAACGGCTCGCCCAAATCTGGCCGCTTCAGCGCAAACTCCACGGTCGCTTTCAAAAACCCAAGCTTGTCGCCCGTGTCGTAGCGCTTGCCTTCATAAACATACGCATACATCTTTTCCTGCTTCAGCAGCACGCGCATACCGTCAGTCAGTTGCAGTTCTCCGCCGGCGCCGGTTGGAGTCTTGGCGAGACAATCGAAAATAGCTGGAGTCAGGATGTACCGCCCGATAATGGCGAGGTTCGACGGCGCCTCTTCCGGCTTCGGCTTCTCCACCATGTTGCGAATTTCGAACAGGCGACCGTTGAATCCATCGGCAGGCTGCGCATCGAATACGCCGTAGGAAGAAATCATCTTCCCTTCGACCACCTGCGCCGCGATCACGCTGCATTGCTTTTGGTTGAACACATCCACCATCTGCTTGAGCGCGGGCACGGGACTGTCAATCACGTCATCCGCCAGCAGCACCGCGAAGGGCTCGTTGCCTACAAGTTCGCGAGCCATCAGCACCGCGTGACCCAATCCCAACGCCTCCTTCTGGCGAACATATCCCACGTAAATCATGTCGGAGATCTGGCGTACGATCTTCAGCAGATCCAGCTTGCGGCGCTCTTCCAGCATTTTCTCCAGTTCGTAGCTGACATCGAAATGATCCTCGATGGCCTGCTTGCCGCGCCCGGTGATGATCAGGATCTGGTCGCAGCCGGAAGCCATCGCCTCTTCCACCCCGTACTGGATGATGGGCTTGTCCACCAGCGGCAGCATCTCTTTGGGTTGAGCTTTGGTGGCGGGCAGAAAGCGGGTGCCCAGGCCGGCGGCTGGGAAAACGGCTTTGCGGACTTTCATGGTCATGAGGGCGGAGCTGCGAGCTATGAGTTTATGACTGTTTTCATTCGCGTTAGCTTAGTGGCCGGATTATTGTAATTGGTTGCGTTGCGCAGTGACGAGAGCCACACCAGAGCGCCGGACCAATGGGTCCGGCGCCACGTGTCACGTGATGATTTCCGCGGCTTGGATGCCGCGTTCTACTTGCTGAGCACGAGAACTTCGAAGGTATCAGGCAAGATCGTCCGGCGTGGATGAGGATTATCCGCGGTCGCCGCTGGAGGCGGACCAAATTTCGCCGTCACCGTGAAAAGATTATGCGTTTTCGTATCGAGCGCCATGGTGCGCGCTCCCGGCTCGGTCTTCACATTTTCCACGACGCTGAATTTCTGCGGTGAGTCTTCCCTGACAACAGTCAGCACGCCTTCGCCGCAGGAGGCAAACGCCAGCCCCGTCTCGTCGTCGTATGCGGTAGCATCCACACCTTCCCCGATCGCCGGAGTCGCCAGAACTTTTCCGCTATCTGCGTCCACGACGGCCATCATCTTGTTGTCGCAGCCGACGAACAAACGACGGTTCTTGCGGTCCAGCGCCAGCCCGCTCGGCTCGGTGCAAGGAGCCAGAGGCCACTTCACTTTCACTTCCAGCTTGTTGGGATCGATTACAGTGAGTTCGCTTTTGTCTTCGATATTGACGAAGACTTCGCCCTTCGCGTCGCTGGCAGCGAATTCCGGCTTACCATCCAGCTTGATCGTGCCCAGCACTTTCCCGCTCGCTGCATCAATG
>QHVR01000401.1 GCA_003223595.1 Acidobacteriota bacterium | reverse complement strand
AAGATAAGTGCTGACGTGATAGTCAGCGGCAAGCTGCGGGAACGTTCCGGAACAGCAGGGCCACTTATTGCCGTACCAAACCTTCTTTGCAGTCGTCGAATAGTCCGAGTAATAAAAGGACGTTCCGTCAGCCTGGATAGGCCAAGCTCCTAAGATTGTGTTGTATAGGACCTGTTCCATGCTGTCGCCGTAACGCGCTTCCTTCGTGACCCGCAGCAGATATCGCGTAATCTTGAAGTGTCCGTAGGCTCCGCAAGGAGTCTCAAAGCTGGCGTGAGTCTGGGTCAGGCTGTTGCCTAACTGTCCGGTCCCAGGCTCGCCGAACGCTTCGTTGGGGCCCCAACCTCCCGTCGCAAAGCTCTGGGTCTTTACCAGCATGTCGAAGCCATTCTTCGCCGCTCGCAGATGTTTTTCGCTGCCGAGAGTGATGTATGCCTGCATCGCGGAACTGAAGGCGTTGACGTGACTGTACGCGTGCTCGAAGGGGAGCACGTTGTTGCCTTCCGCGAGCGGATCGAAGTAGGTGTCGTCTTCGAGATACTTTTTTGCCATATCGCGATAGAAAGATTTGCCGCTGCGCTGATAGGCGAGAAAAAGATTTTCAGGCAGAGTGTACGACTCATCCCATGTGTAAGGGGTGTCCTTGTGTGGCCGCGAGCGCTGTTCTGCACGCGACAATGCCTTCTCGGGCAAGTAGGCGACCACGGCACGAGTGAGCTTTTCGTGGATGTCCATTGCTATCGGATCGTGCGCATATTCGTGAGCGTCTATAAGGCCACAAGAAAGCTTGTCGTATGTGTATGCGGGAAGCCGGTAGTCGACGAAGAATTTGGCTTTCGGGTCGAGCGTTTCTCCGTATCCCTTCACCAGGCGATTGATCTTGGCGCGCGTCGGCTCTGACCCGGTTACCGCATAGGCTCGGGCCAGCCCCGAGACGTACTGGCCGAAAGAATGGCCGGCGATGAAACCATGGAAGTCGTTTCTCTCCAAGCTAAATCCCGTGAGGTCATACCAGCCGCCCATATCTTCCCCCGGGGCTGCCAGGCCGGCGACCTGCCGGAACACCTTGAGCATGCGATCGTCATCCAAGTTGAGAAAGCGCGCATGATTTTCGTCGAACTGGCGCTTCATCGGTCCGTCATGGAGTTGGACATCGCTGTAGGCAAATGTCGTGAGCGGGGTCGCTATGGCCACCAGGCTCTTCTGTGCATTGGCCCACGCCGGGAAAGCTCGGACTGCATAGGCGCCAGCGGCAGTAGCACTCGTAGTTTTGAGGAAAGTCCTGCGGTCCATTCCAGACGCCATATGCGTTTAGCCTCGTTCGAGAAATCGTTTACTTGGGAATCCTATGACCACCGCCGTCTGGGCGTCAATGGCATTCGGTGACATGCCAGGATGGGAGCGTGCAACAGCTGCCTTCAGGCGGCACTCTCCCGGGTAACAATCTCATCGATCTCAGCGATTTCGGAGGTGTTCAAGCGGAAGTCTGCAGCGCCAATGATTCCTTCCACCTGTCTGCGGTTGCGGAAACCCACAATCGCTCCCGTTACTGCCGGATGGTTCAAGGTCCAGGCAATGGCCACTTCGCCCGGAGTTCGGCCGTGCCGTTTGCCAATCTCCCGTAAATGCTCGACCACTTTCAGATTTCTCGATAAGGTCGGCTCTTGAAAGCCGGGGAGATTCCGTCGCCAGTCCTCCGGCAAAAAATTCGCAACTCGCTCGCGAGTCATAGCCCCGGTAAGCAGGCCCGCATACATTGGCGAATACACGATTACGCCGATGTTTTGCTGCTGGCAGAAGGGAAGGATGTCGCGTTCGATCTCCCGGCGCACTACCGCGTATGGCGGTTGCAGCGAAGTGATCGGAGCAATCGTCTGGGCCCGCCGCATTTGGCCTACATTGAAATTCGATACCCCGATGAATCGCACCTTGCCTTCCTCTTTCAGGCGAGCCAGTTCGGTCCAGCCTTCCTCGATATCCTGATCCGGTTCGGGCCAGTGTATCTGGTACAAATCGATTGCATCCACCTTCAACCTGCGCAAGCTATCCTCGCATTCGCGGCGGATCGACTGAGCGTTCAGACTGGCTCCGACATTTCCTTCCTTGTCCCAGACTCGCTCGCACTTGGTGAAGACGTAGGGCTTTGGAGTGCGGCCTTGGATCGCTCGCGCCACCATCAACTCGGAGTGGCCTAGTCCGTAGAGCGCAGCCGTGTCGATCCAGTTCAGGCCATAGTCCAGCGCGGCGTGAATGGCGGGAACAGAATCGTCGTCATTCTGCGGACCCATGCTCCCATTCCACCCGCTGCCGCCAATGGCCCAGGCTCCAATTCCGATGGGAGTAATATGAAGATCGCTGTTTCCGAGACGCCGGGTTTGCATAAGTTTTTTGACTTCGAAGCCAGTTTTGCAGAAACGACCGAGGAAAGCCTAATGCAGCCGAGCTGGTTTAGCAAACGCTTACTGATAACACCAGCTTCCAGGGTGATTTGCCGGT
>QHVR01000400.1 GCA_003223595.1 Acidobacteriota bacterium | reverse complement strand
GATCGCTGCAGGAACCGTGACCTGCTTGGGCGCTGCGCTTTGCTGCGCGCCAACCCACCCGCACAGCAAGAGCAAGCAGCAGGGTGCAAGCACGGCTCTCATAGCAAAATTGTATCGTGTAGGAGCCGACGCCCCGTCCGCTCCTACGCGAACTTGCTCCTGTATAATCACCAGTTTGTTTGGGCGCTTCAGGAGGAGCTTTGTCACAGGCGGAAATCGGGATCATCGGCGGCAGCGGGCTGTACTCCATGCCAGGCCTGACTAAAGTGAAAGAAGTCCGCCTCCGAACTCCGTTCGGCGCGCCGTCCGACTCCTACGTCTGCGGCACGCTTGAAGGACGCAGGGTCGCTTTCCTCGCACGTCACGCGCGCGGCCACCGCATTCTTCCCAGTGAACTGAATTTCCGCGCCAACATTCACGGATTCAAGCAGCTCGGCGTCGAACGCATCGTCTCCGTCTCCGCCGTGGGATCATTAAAAGAAGAGCACCAGCCGCTAGAGTTCGTGATCCCTGATCAATTCTTCGACCGCACGCGTCACCGGGTAGATACTTTTTTTGGAGACGGCGTGGTGGCGCACATCGCCTTCGGCGAGCCCATCTGTGGGGAACTGTCGCGTGTCGTCGAATCCGCCTGCAAGAAAGCGGGTGTGGTGGGCAAGGCGGGCGGCACGTATGTGTGCATGGAAGGTCCGCAGTTTTCCACGAAAGCGGAGTCGAACGTTTACCGCAACCTGGGCATGGACGTGATCGGCATGACCAACTTGCAGGAAGCCAAGCTGGCCCGGGAAGCGGAACTCTGCTATGTGACGGTAGCCATGGTCACTGACTACGACTGCTGGCATCCGCACCACGACTCGGTCACGGTAGATCAGATCGTGGCTGTGCTGATCAAGAATGCCGAGAATGCCTGTAAGGTCGTGCGTCAGACCGTAGCTGCCATGCCGCAGGGGCGTTCCTGCAAATGCGGATCAGCCTTGGCTCATGCCCTCTTGACCGACCGCAAGTTGATGCCGGCAGCCACCAAGAAAAGATTGAGCCTGATCCTGGGAAAGTATCTGCAATCCAAATCGAAAACTAAGTGAAAGGTGTCACCTGGCGGCCTGCCTGTTTCAGATTTCCTGACCAGCCCAGGGCGAAGCAAAGCGCATGAGCATACTGGTTGTGGGTTCCATCGCATTTGACGACGTCACCTCGCCCTCCGGCAGCGTAAAGAATATTCTGGGAGGCGCTGCCACTTATTTTTCCCTCGCCGCCAGTTACTTCACCAAGGTCCGCGTGGTTGGCGTGGTCGGGGAAGACTTCGGTCCCGAGCAGGAGAAAGTTTTCACCTCGCGTTCGATCGACACGCGCGGCTTGGAACGCGCCAAGGGCAAGACCTTCCGTTGGGGCGGCTCCTACATGGACAACCTTAACGAAGCCAAGACGGACTACACCGATCTCAACGTTTTCGAAACTTTCCAACCGCGCATTCCCGCGGAGTATGAAGACACCGAGTTCCTGTTTTTAGCCAACATACAACCTACGCT
>QHVR01000399.1:1118-4230 GCA_003223595.1 Acidobacteriota bacterium | reverse complement strand
TTAGAAGGCGCCTGATTGGTGAAACTCCGTAAACTCCGGTCAGGATTGCTCCAGCAGCAACGCCGGTAAGCACGCTTTTCCATTTATAAGTGAGTGGCGCAAAAATCGCGGCTGCGGCGGCCGCAGACCCGACCGCCAAACGGATTTTTTCCTCAGTCCCGCTCATCCTAAAATCCTTCACAATCATCCTCCTGTTTGCGGTGAATTCTTACATTACCCAGCAGAAATCGGAGTCTGGGTATTCCGCGGCCGGGGCTCGGATGGCAACGCAGGCACAACGGGTAAGAGTTCCGCTACGTAGTGGGCATTGAGATGACAGCCTAGGTTGTGAGGTTTACTCGAGATGCACTTTGCAGTAAAAACTCTGGCCGCGAACAGATTGCTCAATCTTGGCCCGACTTGCTGGAGTAATCCACACTCATGCGGTCGAGAGAAGTGAGATTCCGTTGCTGACAGATGGTCCACTCCCGGACATTGGGCCTGCGTGCGTGCTAACATCCACTGATCCGGCTCGCCCCACTGGCTTGAGCCCTGGAGGTCAAGATGAATCCAACCACCCGGCGTACTATCCTCAAGACCGGTCTGGCTGCTGGAGCCATGGCGACTGTGGGAATTCTTCCGCTCTCCGCCGCCAAGCGCACCGCGACTGACACCGTGGTGCTTGGCCGCTCAAACATCAACGTGACACGGCTGGCGTTCGGAACGGGGACGAACGGCGGCGCGGTACAGGCTGCCCTGGGGCAGCAGGAGTTCACTCGGCTGGTGCGCTATGCCTATGATCGCGGCATCCGCTTCTTTGAGACGGCCGAGGCCTACGACACGCCGGCAATGCTGGGAGAGGCGCTGAAAGGCTTGCCTCGCGACAGCTATCAGCTGATGAGCAAAGTGACTACCTTCCACCAGGGGATTGACCCACAGGCCAAGTTCGACGAACTGCGGCAGACTTCGAAGACTGAGTACTTTGACATCATGCTGCTGCATTGGCAGCACACGCCCGACTGGCCAGAGACTACGAAGCGCTGGCAGGACGGCATCCTTCAGGCGCAGCAGAGAAAGATCATCCGCACCCATGGCGCCTCAGTGCACGGGCTGCCGGCACTCCGGCAGATGCCGGGCACACACTGGCTCGACGTGGGACTGATCCGCGTCAACCACAACGGCGCACGCATGGACGGCCCGACCTCTGAGGACACCAACCATCCGGACAACGTCAGCGAAGTGGTCGATCACATCCACCAGTTGAAGAAGGAAGGTCTGGGTGTGATCGGCATGAGGCTCTGCGCTGGCGGTCAGTTCGAGCACGGTCACGACGATCGTGTGAAAGCCATGAGGTTCGCTTTCCAGAACGCGGGAGTGGATTGCGCTACGATCGGATTCAAGAACACGCAGGAGATCGACGAGGCGATCGGGAACCTGAATCTGGCGCTGACGTAAGGCGGGCGCAGCGACACGTGCTCTCTGATTTCAGCAACTCCACTGCAAAGCCATGAAAAGGCCGCCGACGTGCTGGCAGCCGAAAAGCGCACTCCGGATTGTTTGCTGATCCTCTACTGCGTTCTTTCGTATACCGCTGATCCGCTCCCAATGGGTTTGCCGTCTTTATAGTCTGTAAACTTCAAAGTCGTCGTCTTTCCGTCTTTTGAGACGGTCACGACGCTCTTCCCGGTAAGCTGTCCAGCTTTCTTGTAGGTTATTTTCAGTTCATGGTCACTGACGCGCCGAATGGCCATGGAGTCAGTGTCCGGGTCGCCAGTGACGGGATAATCTTTTCCATCAAATTTGGCGTCCACAGAAATGTTCGAGGTCTGCCCCGTGTCGCCAACAAATTCCTGTTTCAGCTTGAAGTTCTGATCGTCGGCTTGCACATTGGCTGTGCTACTTTTAGGGGCAGGACCTGTGAAATGGCTCTTCGCAGTATTTAGCGTCCAAGTCCCACTGAACGGGCTATCAGCTGCGAATAGCGCAGTAGGCAGAATTAAGCGGTCGGCGAGCAAGCGCAAGAAACGCATCGTGTCACCTCCAGATGGTCTTGGCGTATTTGCCGCAATCGCGGCTGCGAGATTCTACACTAAAGAGCGTGGGGAAACTGCAATTCTTGTGGAAGGCAGTCAGTTGACGATAAATGGTTTTCGCCCATCATGGGCCTCGCACGAATACCCAGGCTATGCCCTTTCAAAGTCTTCCAGAGTCATGAAGTCGCGTCAGGCATGTTGTTAAAAGGTCCAAGATCGCCTACGAATCAATCTGGAGTTCCGCAAAGCTTAGAGCTGAGCGAGACCGAGATCTTTCACCGAGCAGGCGAAGCTAACTCGCCTCCGACTCCACCCCTGATCCGCTCTGGTCCCGCAACTCCTGTACACTCTCCGCGATCGCGTACTTAAGCTGTTCAATGCCCTTGCCGGTCACCGCAGAAATTTCATATAGCTTCCACTTGTGCTTTTTGCACAAGCCCTTCAATTGCGCCAGCTTGTCTTTGTTGGCGACATCGATTTTGGAGGCGACCATCAGCATTGGCTTCGTTTCGAGGTGCGCGCCGAAGCTAGCCAGCTCGCCCATGATGACGTCGACATCCTTGGTGACATCTTCCCGTCCACTGGAATCGGATACATCCACTAGATGCACCAGCAAACGGGTGCGCTCGACATGGCGCAGGAACTGCATTCCCAGCCCGGCTCCGGTGTGCGCTCCTTCGATCAGCCCAGGGATATCCGCAACCACAAAGCTGATCTCGTTTCTGGCATCGCCGACCGCGACTACTCCAAGATTTGGCTCCAGCGTGGTGAATGGGTAATCGGCAATCTTGGGACGAGCTGAAGAAATTCGCGAGATCAAAGTGGACTTGCCCACATTCGGATATCCCACCAGGCCAACATCGGCCAGCAACTTCAGTTCCAGGCGATAGGTGTGTTCCTCGCCCGGCCTTCCCTCCTCGTGCTCGCGTGGAGCCTGATGCACTGAGGTAGCGAACCGGGCATTGCCGCGTCCACCGCGCCCGCCGCGCGCGATCACAAACCGCTGATCGGCGGCGGTGAACTCGAATGCTTTCTCGCCGGTCTCGTCGTCGTAGACGATCGTCCCCACAGGCACTTTCAGAAGTACGTCGCTGCCCTCG